>CAYYHG010000013.1:0-27360 GCA_964471665.1 uncultured Halobacteriales archaeon
CTCCCGCTATTGTTTGCGGCGAGCACACCGCGAGCCGCAAGAATCGAACTGGATTGTTATCGTGCCAGTTCGTCCAGTACGCCGTCGGCGATCGATTTCGCAGCGGTGACGTGGTCGTCAGCCTCGGGATGGTCGGTCCCGTCGACGTTCTCGAGCAACTCGGCCACGTGGCCGACGCGCCGCGCGACGGTGTCGGCGTCCGGGTCACCCTCCGAGAGATCGGTCGCGACGGCCTGTGCCTCCCCGATCCAGCGGGCGGCGGTCCGATCGATAGGCAGTTCCTCGGTCGCCTGCAGTTCCCCGGCGAGGTCGTCGAGGCGGGACGCCAGTCTGTCCATGGTCTCGCTACCGGGAGAGGGACAAAAACGCTTCGTGCCGCCCGGTGTAACGACCGTCGACAGGACAGGTCCGTGACGGTCGTTTCCGTCTCAACTGGCAGCCGCGAGCAGATCGCTGATCGCCCCGGCGACCGGGAGGACGTACTCCCCGACAAACGAGAAGTAGTAGAGCCCGGAGAGGAGCACGAAGAGCGTCCCGGCGGCGCCGGCCAGACCGAGCGCGAGGGCTGCCGGCGTCCGGAGGCGCTCGTCGAGAGCCCCTCCCAGGGAGACGAGGGCGAGCACACCCCCGAGCACGACCCCGAGAGTGGCGTGCACCCGGGCTGCCTCCGCGATGGCGTACTCCTCGAGAATCAGGAACGCGAGCAGCAGCTGGCCACCGACGAGCACACCACCCGTGTACGACCAGAGGACCGCCGGCAGGTGGTCTTCGACGAGGCGACACACGGACTCCGACCGAGCGAGCAGGTACGCGCCGAGGGGGTACAGCGGCAGGAGGTACCGCACTGTGATCATCGTGTTCAGCGGGAGCCGGCTGATGTAGAGAACGACGAACGCGACCACGAGCAAGAGAGCCAGGAGGTCGGTCGCGTCGACCCGGCGGCGCAACTGGCGGGCCCGGGCGGGAACGACGGCGACAGCCACGGCGCTGGCCGCGCCGAGGAGCGGTGCTGCCTCCAGCACGGCGAGATTCACGCCGAGAAACCGGTTTTTCTGGTCGATGCCCTCGACGCTGCTGTGGACGAACGTCCGGTAGACGTCGTCGAGTTCTGTGAGTCCGCGGATCCCCTGCCGGAAGAGGCCAGTCGTCTGATAGAACACCCACCCGATCTCCTGGAGCCGTCCTCCGAGCCCGCCGCCCCCGTCCGGGGCACCGCCACTCGCCGCGGCCCCTCCCACAGAGACCGAGACGCCGCCGCCGTAGACGGTCCGTGGTGGCCGGAACAGGTCGCCGCTGACCAGGACGTTGGTCGTCAGCGTGGGGAGCAACGACAGGAAGAACGCGACACCGACAACCGAGAGGGTGCGAACGTCGTTCGACGGGGCCGTCGGCACGTCGACGGCGAGCAGCGCGAGAAAGACGAACAGTCCCTCGGCCGCGTGAATCCAGGTGTACAGCCCGACGAGGGCGTACGCGCCGGCACGGTACGCCGGCACCGTCCCGAGACCGGGGACGGTCAGACCGGGGTCGTTCCGGCTCCGGGCGAACGCGTAGAGCAGCGCCACGCAGGCGAGCGCGGTCAGCACGTGTCGCTTCGGGACCATCGCCCAGAACCCGACCGGCATCGCGACAGCGGCGCTGGCGCCGGCGAGCACCCCGATCCGTCGGTCCCGTTTCCGTGCAATCGTCCGGTAGAGGAACACCGCGACGAACCCCGCCGCGACTGCGGTCGTCGCCTGCAACGCGAGCAGGGGCCGCGAAACCGTCACGAACTCCGACGCGAGGGCGACGTTCGCGGCGAACGACGCGAGGACGAGCGCGCTTCCGGCGAGCCCGATTTCGCGCCGTCGCCCGAACAGGTGGCCGAGGTGGACCACGAAGGCCAGCGCGAGCAGGTGCCACACCGCGATCAGCGCGACGTGCAGGTCTGCCACGGCGGTGAGGGCCTGTATCCCCCACAGCGCGGGCAGCGAGAGGACGAGCTGGCCGTAGTTGCGCCCGTAGACGAACCCGTCACGGACGCCGGTCCCCGGGGAGGCGAGGTGGTCGCCGGTCGCTGGCTCGATCCACAGGCGGCCATCGGCCAGCGCCCCGAGCGCCGCCTCGAGCGTGATGTTGTCGGTGATGAACACCCCCGCCCGCCAGTACAGCGTCACGAAACAGAGACAGCCGAGAAAGAGAACCACTCCCGTGCGGTCGCCGAACAACGCACGACCGATCCGGTCGCGGAAGGCCGTCAGTCGTCGTTGCCACTGGTGGTTCGACGCTGCCGTCATCTGCTGACCTCGACGGTCGTCGTCTCGTTGTACACGGACCGTTCGGTGTCGTTTGCTCGAACGACCAGTTCTACCTGCGCCCGGTACGTGTCGGCGTCGAGTCGATTCTCCTCGAGCGTGCTCCGTTCGAGCGAGACTGTCCGGGTGCCCTCGCCTTGCTGGCCGAGAAAGAAGACCGAACTGCGGGTGTATCCGAGTTCCTCGACCGTGATCGAGTAGGTCAAAACCGGATTCCCGTGGAGGTCGCTCACTTCGAGTCCCGCGTCGGGAACGGAGAGGTAGTAGACGTCGCCGCCCTGCTGACCGGGTTCGATCGTGGGCTGGTCGGGCGTCGAGACGACCCGCACTGTCGCGTTCCCGGTCCCCGGTGCCTGCTCGGACTGCCCGCTCGGAACGGTAAGCACCCCCAGCGGTCCGGTCGCCACCGCCACCAGTACGATGACGCCAGCGACGGCGAGCACGACACTCCGGACAGTATCCATTCGCTGATCTTTCGGGAGTGGCGTATAAATCCGCCGTGGTTTCCGTGAGGAGAGCTATTGCGCCTCGATGGCCTCGACCAGTAACTCGGTGGTGTCGACGATGTCGAGGTCTTCCTCGAAGCCGCCGGTCTTGCGGCCGTCCTCGAACATCGTCACGCACATCGGGCAGGCGACGACGAACTGCTCGACCTCCGAGCCGTTCGTGGCGGTGTCCTCGACGGCTTCCCGGAGCCGCTCCTCGCTGGGTTTGGTCTCCTCGGTGACCTCCATCCACAGGCCGCCGCCACCGCCGCCACAGCAGAAGGAATCGGAGCGGTTGCGGGGCATCTCCACCAGGTCGACGCCGGTCGCACGCACCACCTCGCGGGGGGCCTCGTACTCGCCGTTGTACCGCCCCAGGTGGCAGGGATCGTGGTAGGTGACCGTCCTGTCGATCGAGCCCAGATCGAGCCGACCCGTCCGGACCAGGTCCTCGACGACCTGGGTGTAGTGGGAGACGTCGATCCCGCCGTCGGCGTTCCAGTAGCCGTCGACCGGTGCCTCCATCATCGGGTCGTCGGCGAACTCCGAGAAGTCGATTTCGGGGTACTCGTTGGTGATCGTGTTGTACGAGTGAGGATCGGTACAGACGATCGACTCGAAGTCACACTCCTCGAAGGCACCGATGAGCGTGGAGGCCTGTTCGACGTAGAGCAGCTCCTCGCCCAGCCGGCGGATGTCGTTGCCGTCGTAGACCTCCGACTCGTAGAGGATGCCGTAGTCGACGCCGGCCTCCTCGAAGATCCGCGCGAGGGCGCGAGCGACCTTCTTGTTGCGGTCGTCGTAACTGGGGTAGTCGCCGACGTACCACAGATACTCCACCGACTCCTCGCGGGCGTCGGGAATCTCGAAATCCAGGTCGTCGGTCCAGTCCGCGCGCTGCTTTGCGCTGTTGCCGAAGGTGTTGCCCTGTTGCATCACGTTCCCGTAGACGTCCTGGATGTTGCTGTCGACCTCGCCTTCCTCGGTGAGCTGGCGGTTCATGTCCGTGAAGTGCGTGAGGTGTTCGATCTCGACCGGACAGGCGTCCATGCAGGCCATGCACGCGAGACAGGACTCCATCGTCTCGGCGTCGATGACGCTCGTCCCGCCGTCCGCGACGATGGGTGTCGTCTCGCCGGTCGCGTCCCGTTCCTGGCGGTAGGTCTTGAGGTCGAGGATGACGTCCCTGGGGTCCAGCGGTCGACCCGACGCCTTGGCCGGACAGACCGAAGAACACCGGCCACACTTGGTGCAGGCGTCCTGGTCGAGCAGTTGCTTCCAGGAGAAGCTGTCGACGTCGTCGAGCGACTCGGCCTCGGCGGGATCGAGTGGCACGCCCGGCAGGCGCGACCCTGCGTTCTCGTCCCGTGTGACGACGTTCGCGAACGACGACAGCATGTGGAAGGGTTTGGCGTAGGGGATCCAGGCTACAAACCAGAACGCAAGCAGCGCGTGACTCCACCAGACGAGTGGATACACCGACGCGGCGGCGTCTGCCGAGACGCCACCGACCGAGAGCGTCGACGCGAGGAAGTAGCCGACGAAACTCACCTGTTCGTGGCTGGGGAACCCGGTGCCGGCGATTCGCAGCGCCTCCGTGGCGTAGCCACCGACGCCGAGCAGGAACAGCGACCACACGAGGAGGTGGTCCTCAAGGTTGGAGTGTCTGCCCCACAGGCGCTCGTTGCGGACGACGTACCGCCGGTAGAGAGCGACACCCAGCGCGGCGACGAACACGAATCCCATCAGGTCGACGACGAACGAATAGGAGAGGTAGAAGTCGCCGACGAAAAAGGAGTTGCCGGTCAGCGGCTGGTAGACGTCCATGTCGATCGCGAGAATCGTCGTGGCGATGAGCAGCGTCAGGAACCCCCAGAAGATGCCGGCGTGCATCAGCCCGCCGGCGAGGTCGCGGTCGAGCTGTTTCTCGTTCGAGAACACGAT
This sequence comes from uncultured Halobacteriales archaeon, assembly GCA_964471665.1. Lineage (GTDB taxonomy): Archaea > Halobacteriota > Halobacteria > Halobacteriales > Haloarculaceae > SW-9-67-25. The sequence goes on from CAYYHG010000013.1 coordinate 4,724, forward strand.
GCGGGCCGCCGAGACGACGCGTGACTGCAGGTCGTCGAGGCGGTCGAACGGATCGTCTGTTCCCTGTCTGTACCGCTGGACGCGGCCGACGACGCCGTACAGGAACACGAGGATTGTGACGACAGCCAGATAGTAGAAGACGGCTTTCCCGGTGGGACCGATCTGCCAGAACGTCGGCCGTGTCACCTCCCCGGACTGCAACAGTACCATATCTGTGCCGGAGTGCGCCGGTCGCTTAAAAGTTCTCACGCCACCCGGCCCCGCGTGGCAAGTTCGGTGCCCATGCTGTCTTTTAATATGGTGGGACCGTGAACTGCTTGATATGCGAAGACGCACGTACCTCAAGACAATCGCAGCGAGCACGGCAACCGTCAGCCTCGCCGGCTGTGGTGGCGACGGCGGTGGCGGCAGCGACGGCGAAGACGGCGGCGATGGCGACGGCGGTGGCGGCAGCGACGGCGAAGACGGCGGCGACGACATGGACGATGGCGGTGGCGGCAGCGACGGCGAAGACGGCGGCGACGATATGGAGGAGAGCGGCGACGAGAACCCGTTCGGTCTCGAGAACGGCGTCGTCACCATCGGATCCGACATTCCGTACAAGCCCTTCGAGTACCGGACCGAGAACGGCGACCTGACCGGATTCGACCCGGACATGGCACAGGCCATCTTCCAGGAGGAGATGGAGCTGGACTACGAGTTCAAGAAGACAGCCTGGGACGGCATCATCGCCTCGCTGAACAACGCCAACTTCCGTGTCATCATGAGCGCGATGACCATCAACGAAGAGCGCGACGAGCAGGTCGACTTCTCGGATCCGTACTTCACGGCCTACCAGACCATCGCGGTTCTCGAGAACGGCGACATCTCCTCGAAGGAGGACCTTCGCGGGCGTGCTGTCGGCGTCCAGAAGGGAACCACCGGCGAGGGTGCCGCCGAGCAACTCAAAGAGGAGTTCGACGGCAACCTCGAGATCCAGAGCTACGACCAGATCACGGGCGCGTTCGACGCGCTCATCAACGGCCAGGTGGCGGCGGTCGTCAACGACAACACGGTCAACGCCCAGTTCGCCGAAGACAAGGACCCCGTCGTCCTGCTCGAGGGCGAGGGCGCAGCCGTCGAGGCTGGGCAGGACGCCCCGGACTACCTCACGCTGACCGTCGAGAACTACGGTATTGCGTTCCGCGAGGACGACGACGAGTTCCTGCAGGCGGTCAACGACGCCCTGGCCGCGGTCAAGGAGTCCGGCCGGTACGACGAAATCTACGGCGAGTACTTCGCCGGATAAACGAGCCCTCGGTTGTCTCCCCAGATGAACGTTCGCGCCCCGCTGTTGCCGTGGTGGCTCCGGTGGACGGTCGTCGTCGGTCTGGCGGCGTTCATCTTCTACGCCTCGATCCTGACAGTCCCGCCCGAGACCGTCGTCGATCGAGTAAAACTCTTTCCGCTGGACAAGTGGCGTCACTTCGTCGCCTACGCGGCACTGGGGTACGCTCTCGCGTACGCGACCACGGACTGGGACCTGGATCCGCGCCTTCTGGCTGCACTCGTCGTCGTGACGACGATAACCTACGGTGTCGGGATCGAGTACGGCCAGTCGCTGGTTCCGGAACGATCCCTTTCGATCGGCGACGCGTACGCGAATGCGCTGGGTGGAATCCTCGTGGTCCCGTGGTACGTGGTTCGCCCGTCTCTCGATTTCGTCCCGCTGGTGTCGTTCCTGGAGTCCGTTTGGCGCGTCTGACTGTCCACTCACCGTCGGGTCGACACCGCCCCGGTGGATGTCGAGAGCCGGCCGCCACGCTCCGGAGTGTTTTTATACAATTAGCCCTTACCCTGAGTGAATACCCCTGGTAACACACGGGAGACACACGCAATGCAAGACAATCAACAACAGGCATACGATCGGGGTATCACCATCTTCTCGCCGGACGGGCGGCTCTACCAGGTAGAGTACGCCCGGGAAGCCGTCGAGCGCGGCAGTGCGAGCGTCGGCGTCCGGACGGCAGACGGGGTCGTCCTCGCAGCGAACAGACAGGCGCGCTCGCCGCTGATCGAGCGCGAGAGCATCGAGAAGATCCACACCGTCGACGACCACGTCGGTGTCGCGAGCGCGGGCCACGTCGCGGACGCCCGCAAACTCGTCGACGTCGCCCGCCAGCAGGCACAGGTCGAACACCTCCGGTACGACCAGCCAGTCGGCGTCGAGACGCTGACGAAGGCACTCACCGACCACGTCCAGCAGTACACACAGACTGGCGGCGCCCGTCCGTTCGGCGTCGCGCTCCTGGTCGGCGGCGTCGAGGACGGCGAACCGCGGCTCTTCGAGACCGATCCCTCCGGGACGCCGTACGAGTGGCAGGCCACTGCAATCGGCGGCGGCAGCGACGACATCCGGTCGTTTCTCGAATCCGAGTACCGGCCGGAGATGGATCTCGCCGGCGGCACCACGCTCGCGCTCGACGCACTCGGAGAGGCAGAGGACGGGTTCGACGCCGACAGCGTCGAAGTCGCGACCGTCGACGTCGACTCCGAACAGTTCCAGACACTCTCCACCGGGGAGGTCGCGACACACCTCGAGGAGACCGATGTCGGAGGTGACGAGACGTGACCGACTTCCGGGGCGGCCGGGCGACACGCGATCCGTACGATCCCGAACTGGCTCCGTTCCAGGACGCGACCAGTCCGTCACAGCGGGACGATGACTCCGTCGCGAAGACGGGCACCACGACAGTCGGTATCACGACCGACGACGGCGTCGTGGTGGGAACGGACAGGCGGGCCAGCCTCGGCGGCCGGTTCGTCTCGAACAAGAACGTCGTGAAGGTCGAGCAGGTCCACCCGACCGCAGTCCTGACGCTGGTCGGCTCCGTGGGTGGCGCCCAGTCGTTCATCCGGTCGCTCCGGGCCGAGGCGAGCCTCACCGAGAAGCGCCGGGACGGGCCGCTCTCGGTCGACGCGCTCGCGACGCTTGCGGGCAACTTCGCCCGCGGGGGTCCCTTCTTCGCGATCAATCCTATCCTCGGCGGCGTGGACGAGGAGGGGTCGCACGTCTACAGCGTCGACCCCGCCGGCGGCGTCATGGCAGACGACTACACTGTCACTGGAAGCGGGATGCAACTCGCCCACGGGACCCTCGAGGGCGAGTACGATCCGGACCTCTCGCTCGAAGAGGCCGAGACACTCGCGGCCCGTGCGGTCAACGCCGCAACCGAGCGCGACACGGGGTCGGGCAACGGGCTCGTGCTCGCGACGGTCACCGACGACGGCGTCGACACCGAGGAGTACGACGACGTGCAAACGCTGCTGGCCTGAGACCAGGGCACGCGAGCCTCTTCCGAGACTGCCGGCTACACGCCCGTGAGCAGCTTCGACCCTCCGTCGGGTCGAATAGCTACGGCACTCTGTCTCGTACTGCTCACGGTCTTGTAGCCGACAGCATTACTCGTGTCCGCTGACCGGGACCGGCTCGTAGGGTGCTTCGAGCCAGTCGATGTCGCTTTCGGCAAGCGAGATGTCGAGCGCTTCGACGGCCTGCTCCAGATGTTCGACGCTCGTGGTTCCCACGATAGGAGCGTCGACCCACTCCTTGTGGAGCAGCCACGCGAGGGCGACCTGGGCCATCGTCGCGTCTTCCTCGTCGGCCAGCTCCTGGACGCGTTCGTTTATCTCTCGGCCGTTGCCCTCGAAGTAGGGGTGGTCGCGGGCGTGGTCGTCGGTCTTGCCGCGGGTCGTGGCGTCGAACTCCTCGTGGGGCCGGGTCAGGTAGCCACGCGCCAGGGGGCTCCAGGGCACGACGGCGACGTCCTCGCGCGCACAGAGCGGGAGCATCTCGCGTTCTTCCTCGCGGTAGAGGAGGTTGTAGTGGTTCTGCATCGTCACAAAGCGGTCGAGGCCGAGGCGCTGGCTGGTGTCCAGCGCGTCCGCGAACTGGTAGGCCCACATCGAACTCGCGCCCAGATGGCGGACCTGCCCGCGCCGGACGGAGTCGTCCAGCGTCCGGAGGGTTTCTTCGATCGGCGTGTCGTCGTCCCAGCGGTGGGTCTGGTAGAGGTCGACCGTCTCCATTCCCAGGCGGTCGAGACTCGCTGCGAGTTCCTGTTCGATCGCCTTCCGGGAGAGCCCGCCCGAATGCGGGTTGTCGTCGTCCATCTGGAAGTACACCTTCGTGGCGACGACCGATTCCTCGCGTCTGCCCTCCAGGGCCCGGCCGAGAACGCGTTCGGACTCGCCCCGCGAGTACATGTTGGCGGTGTCGAAGAAGTTGATCCCGAGGTCGACGGCCCGCTCGATCACCGGGAGACTCTCCGACTCGTCGAGCACCCAGTCGCGCCACTCCGGGGTGCCGAAACTCATACAGCCCAGACAGATCCGGCTGACTTCCATCCCCGTCCGGCCGAGTGTCGTATACTCCATACCGCCCTCCTCGGCGGGATGGGGTGAAAAAGTTCCGTCCCCGCGGGGGTACGAATTTCGACAACTCAAATGTCGATGTCGGCGTCCTGGTCGCCCGAGTGGGCCCGCACCCAGAGTTCGCCGATCCGCGAGAGGCGCGTCCGGTAGGACTTGCCGTGTTGTTCCTGTTCGATGTAGCCCTTGCCGCCCGGACCCAGCCGGTCGACGTTGTAGATGACCTTCGACCGGAAAGAGTCGGTGTACTCCTCGCCGAGTTCGCGGGCGAGTTGCTGGGCGAGTTCGCTGACGCTCTCGAACTCGCCGTGTTCGCCCAGCGTAAAGAGGATGACCTCCTCGAAGGGCTTGACGTTCGAGAAGGAGGCGACCGGCAGCTCGACGACGTGACTGCCGTCGATCTCCTTGGCGCCGATGGTGGTCCCGCGCTCGTCGAACTCCGCCAGCAGGTCGTCGATGGCCTCCAGACGTTCTTCGATCTGGTCGACGTCGGCCGGCAGGACGGTCTGCTCGTCGTCCGGCCCCGGACCTCCACCCCCGAGCAGCGTCACGAGCAGGTCCCGCGCGTCACGGAGTTCCTCCGCGAGTTCGGTCTCGAGATACTTCTCGGGAACCGTGTAGTAGGTGTGGATGCGCCGGCGGTCGTCCTCGCGTTCGACCATGATCGAGTGGGCGGCCGTCGCGAACGCGAAGGAGACGGTCCGGGGCATCGCCGAAATGTTGACCCAGACCTCGCTCCCGCGACCGTTCTCGCCCTCCTCGTCCCCGGGACCGTTCCGGTCGAGTTCGGCGTTGATGAGTTCGAACGCCTGCTCGAACGCGGCGTCGTAGTCGTAGACGTCGGCGACGACGAACCGCTCGGTCTCGGCTCCCAGCAGATTGCGGTAGTCCTGTTCGAGTTTCTCCGCGAGGTGCCGGGAGTACTCGACGTTGGCCTCGCTCCCGACCGCCCCCTCCAGCAATACCACGCGGTCGACGTCCATCTGCTCGCGCACCAGCGGCGCGATCAACCGGTCGTAGTCGAACCCGACCGGGACGATGTGGGTCTGCATACGTGGGACGTAGCGGTGCCGTTTATAAAAAGCACCAGTGTGGCGCCCGTTCGCGCGCCTCGAAGCCACGATAGCAAACGATTAGGGCAGTTCCCTCGATAGACCGACGATGGCTAACGGAGACAAGTCGGAGGCGGTGCCCGCCCCCGACGCGGACCGGTCACCTGGCGAGACGGGGGCGGCCGACCTATCGTCGGAGGCCGCTCCGGACCCGGAGGAGTCGGTCCGCGAGGCAATCGAGCGCTCGCGCAGCGGCGCGCCGGCGGTCGGGTCGGTCGTCCGCGACCGCTTCACGTCGAACGAAATCTTCCAGCGCGTCATCGCGGCAGCCGACGAGGAGATCACTTCCGGGAGCCGCGAACTGTTCTTCAGCGCGCTCGCGGCGGGCTTTGCGATTACGATTACGTTCATGCTGTACGTGTCGCTGACGGCGACGACAGACGGCGATCCCGTCATCAGCGCGATGCTGTACCCGCTGGGGTTCATCTACATCATCATCGGCGGGTACCAGTTGTACACCGAGAACACGCTCCCGCCGGTGGCGCTGACGCTGGAACGCCTCGCGAGCATTCCCGCGCTGTTGCGCAACTGGGGGGTCGTGCTCGCCGGGAACTTCCTCGGTGGCGCGCTCGGTGCCGCGGCGCTGGCGTTCGGCAGCGTCATCTCCCCGGAGGCGGCCGTCGTGGCGACGCAACTCGGTCAGAAGGGCGTCGAGACGGCGTGGTGGAGTCTGTTCTCGAAGGCCGCGTTCGCCGGCCTCATCGTCGCCGGTGTCGTCTGGGTGGAGTACGCCGCCAGCGACACCATCTCGCGGATGGTCGTCGTCTACATCGCGTTCCTCGCGATTCCGCTCGGCGGCCTCTATCACTCGGTTGTCTCGTTCACGGAGATGACCTACCTCGTTCTGGAGGGGAATCTCTCGGTCGCCGCCGGCCTCTGGGAGTTCGTGATTCCCGTTCTCCTCGGGAACACTATCGGCGGCGTCGTGCTCGTCACCGTCGTCAACTACTTCCAGACGACCGAACACCGCCTCGCCTCCGCGCGCTTCGAGGGCGCCGACCGCCAGCTCTCGGCCCGCGAGTGGCTGTACGGCGGGTTCGTCGGCCGGTCGTACGTCCCGCTCATTGACCACACCGGGGAGGACGCGCTCGCCGAAGCTGACGAGCACCGCGTCGTCGTCCCCATCTCGAACCCGCGCACGGAGACGACCCTCGTAGAACTGGCGTGCACGCTCGCCAGCCAGGAACCCGGCGCGTCCGTCCACGTCGTCCACATCGTCCAGATGCCGGGTCGGACGCCCCGGGGCTATCGCGTCGACCAGCACGAGCGCATCGTCGAGGATTCCGACGAACTGATGACCGATATCCGCGCCATCGCGGCCGACTTCGACGTCCCCTGTGAGACGTCCACGGTCGTCTCGCACCGCTCGTTCGAGGAGCTCTTCGACGTTGCGAAACGCAAGCGGGCGGACCGCCTCGTGATGGGGTGGCGCGAGGACCGCCTCTGGTCGAACGGTCGCGCCGAACGACCCATCGACGAACTCACGAACCGACTGCCCTGCGACGTCCTCGTGTTCAAGGACCGCGGTCTCGACGCCTCCAGGGTGCTGCTCCCGGTCGCGGACAACCCGCACGCCGACCTCAACGCCGGGGTCGCGCACACGCTCCGCCAGACCGCCGGGTCGGAAGTCACCCTCCTGCGGGTCGTCGACAGCCCCGACGGCCACGACGAAGGCGAAGCGTTCCTCGCAGACTGGGCAGCCGACCACGGCCTCGAGGACGCGACGTTCCGCGTCGACGACTCCGGGGACATCGAGTCGGCTATCGCGGGTGAGTGTGACGACCACACGCTCCTGTTGATTGGCGCGACCTCTCAGGGGCTGCTCGCGCGCCTCGCGAAGAACGCGCTCCACTACGACATCGTCCACGACATCGACACGTCGATGATTCTCGCCGAGCGCGCGACCGACCGCGGCATCCTCCAGCGGCTCTTCGGCCGGTGACTTCCTCCCCACCCTACTGCGCTACTCGGTCGCTTCGCGCCCTGCGTTGCTCCTTGAGGACAGGGCATTAGCGCCTGATTTTCAGGTCACTGGGAGGACCCGTCAGTCGGCGGAGGCGCGGTCGTAGACGGAGGCGTCCTCCTCGGCTGTCGCGGTCGTGACGGCGGAGACGCCGACCGTCAGGATCAGTCCCAGGAGCATCCCGACGACGGAGGACGACCAGCCGCCCAGACCGGGGGCGATCGGGAGCACGTACGAGGAGGGGACCATCGGCAGGAAGACGCTGGCGAGGTAGAACCCCTGGCTGCCGCCGACGCCGGCGAGCATCCCGCGACGGGTGGTTCCCGACCAGTACAGCGCCACCAGCACCGGCAACGCAAGCTGTGCGAACCCGCCGAAGGCCGTGTCGCCGATCTGGACGAGCGTCCCCGGTCGGAACAGGCTCGCGACGAACGCGACCAGCGCGATGGCGACGACGCCGAGCCGCCCGACCAGCGCCTCCGAGCGCTCGGTCACGCCGTCCGCGACCTGCCGGTAGACGTCCCGCGTGAGGTACGACGACCCCGACAGCAGCATCGAGTCACTGGAGGACATCATCGCGGCCATGGCGCCCGCAATCACGAGCGCGGCGAACCACGCCGGCGTGAACTCCGAGAGCAGCGGCGGGAGGACTCGCCCGTTGGCGTTCAACTCGATCCCGATCCCGGCCGCCCAGGAGCCGAGCATGAACGCCGGGACGAAAAGGAGGAGCACGAGCACCGGCCACAGCGTGAACGTCCGCTTGAGGACGGCCGTCGACTTCGCGACGAAGAAGCGCTGATTGACCTGCGGGAACATCGCCACGCCGAAGGCGATGCTGATCGCCGTCGAGAGGACGAACGCCGGCGAGTAGATTCCGCCGCCCAGCGAGAGTTGTTCGGGGGCGCTGGCGGCCAGTTGCCGCGTGGCCGCGCCCGGTCCGCCGACGGCGACGAGGATCCAGGCGACAGCCAGCCAGATCATCCCGAGCATGAAGATGCCCTGGATGGTGTCGGTCCAGGCGACGCCGCGCATCCCCGAGAGAGCGACGTAGACGATCATGAACAGCGTGATCCCGCCGGCCCCGGCCCAGTAGGGAACCGCGCCGTCGGTGAGCGCGGCGAGTGCCGTTCCCGCGCCCTGTTGCTGGAGCATCACGTAGGGGATCAGCCAGAAGAGGCTGATTGCGGCGACGAGCACGCGCAGGCTCCGCGAGCCAAAGCGGTCGCCGAGCATCTCGCCCAGCGTGACGTGGCCGTGGGTCCGGCCGATCAGCCACTGCTTGTAGCCGACGACGTACCACAGAATGCCAAAGAGGACACCGTCCATCAACCCCATCACGAGGATCCACTCGGGGCCGGCACTGTAGGCGATGGTCGGCCCGCCGAAGAACGTAAACGCCGACAGTAGCGTCGCGAAGGTCGTAAACAGCAGGACGACCGTCCCGAGGGTGCGACTCGCCAGGAAGTAGTCCTCGGCGGTCCGGTCGGTCAGGCGGTAGGCGACGACGCCGACGCCGAGTGTCACCAGCAGGTAGGCGACGATGATTCCGACCTGCAGGCCCACGTCAGCCATCCATCCCACCCCGCGGTTCGACGCCGAGACCCCACGCCTCGCGGGCGAACACGGCGAAGACGACTGCCGTCAGTCCCATCCAGCCGATGTGCCACCAGAGCCAGACCGGCAACCCGGCGAGCACTCGACTCGAACCCCAGAGGAACCACGGCACCGCCAGCGCGGCCAGGGTGATCGCGACTCCGCTCCACAGGAGCGTCTCGTTCGATACGGGCATCGTTGGAGCAGATTATGTCCCAAGCCCTGAAAAGAATGTTGAAATCGATCGTTTCGTGTTACTGAAGAGAATATCTATTCAATCAGTCGCATCGTTCGTATATTCCGTTTTGTCTCGGGACAGGAGAGACAGAGCGCGAGAGGCCGCGAGCGCGGTCCCGCCGCAACAAATGTGCCGACCCGCCAGTTATTTCCCAGTTGCAAGTCTTACATAAAGTCGTCCATGGGTCGACTCATGGCGCGATCACGATTCACACACCGTCCCGAGGAGGGACACCATCATGCAGGATTCAGCCAAGTACCTCATTCACGCAGACATTCGCGCGAGCGGGGTGGTCGAGCGAAGTGACGTCGTCGGGGCCATCTTCGGGCAGACCGAGGGATTGCTCGGCGACGAACTCGACCTCCGGGACCTCCAAGAGTCCTCGAAGGTCGGCCGCATAGACGTCGAAATCGACTCCGAGGCGGGCCGTTCGTACGGAACCGTCACGATCGCGAGCGGCCTCGACCGCGTCGAGACAGCCGTGCTCGCGGCCGCCCTCGAGACCATCGACCGCATCGGCCCCTGTCGTGCCGAGTTCGAGGTCCGCAATCTCGAGGATGTCCGGGCGGCAAAGCGCCGCAAGGTCGTCGAGCGCGCGACGGAGTTGCTCGCGGAGTTCGAGGAGGCGGCACTGTCCAGTCACGAACTCGTCGAGGAGGTCCGCCAGAACGTCCGGGTCGCGGACATCACGGAGTTCGAGGGAATCCCGGCCGGACCCCGGGTCGCAGAGAGCGACGCGGTCGTCGTCGTCGAGGGGCGCGCCGACGTCCTCCAGTTGCTGAAGTACGGCATCAAGAACGCCATCGCCGTCGAGGGAACCGACGTCCCGGAGGTGGTGGCGGCGCTGACCCGCGAGCGGACGGTCACGGCCTTCCTCGACGGCGACCGGGGCGGGGACCTCATCCTCGAGGAACTCGCCCAGGTCGGGAGCGTCGACTACGTCGCGTTCGCCCCTGCCGGACAGGCTGTCGAGGACCTCTCCCGGGACGCGGTGCTGTCGAGTCTCCGGAAGAAAGTCTCCTACGAGGATGTCTCCGAGGCGAGTTCCCCGCGGGACGCTGCCACCGATGACATAGCCGAGGGCTCCGTCGCCGACGACACGGACGACGGCGGTGTGGCTGGTGACACAGAAGAGGAACGGGTCGACGCCGACGGCGGGACTGTCGCGGACCAGTCCGACACCGGGGGCGAACCGACACCGGAAGAGCCAGCACACCCCGACCCCGAACAGGAGGTTCCGCGGACTCTCGCCGGCCACGTCGAGGCCGTCGTCGGGACTGGATGGGCTCGATTGATCGACGACACATTCGACGTCCTGAACGAAGTGGCCGCGACGAAGGCCTTCGACGCCATCGAGAGCGCCGACGAGGCCCCGCACGCGGTCGTCCTCGACGGAGAAGTGAGCCAGCGCGTTCTCGACGTCGCGGCACAGCGCAGCGTGGGACAGATCGTCGCCCAAAGCGAGGGCGAGTTCGTCAAACGGCCCACCAGCGTGCGCGTCCGGACTGCCGATCAGTTCTAGGCAGGGACGACGTGTGGCCCCGACCGGGTCACTCACTCCTCGTCCATCGCCTCGCTCGCGATGTGGCGTCCGCGGGCCTTGAGTTCGACCTCCCGCCGGACGCGCTGCTCTTCGAGGACGCCCTCCTCGATGAGTCTGTCGAAGATGTCCTCGACGGTGTCGAGGTCCATCCCGACGAACTCCGGGATCTGGAAGGGCGAAACGCCCGAGTACAGCGCCATCAGCACCTCCGCTTCGCGATCGGTCAGTTCGACGTCGGTGGTGTTTTTCTCCTCGCCTTTCCGGAGCAGCGAGGCCAGCACCGTCACCTGCTGTGACACCCCCGAGATGTGTGTCTCGACGGCCGTCGCCTCCTGCGTGTGGCTGACTTCCACGACGGTGCGGGTCTCGCCCATCACCTCGCTGTCGTCGACCTCGACGGTCCCGACCTCGTCGATCTCGATCTCGAGGAACTGGCCCGAGGACAGCGCCAGGGCGACCGTGCCTTCCTCCACTTTGAGCTGTCCTTTCTCCCAGTCCGTGTCCCGGACGACGCCCCCCTCGACGGCCGGATGTCTGGCGAGGACGACCCCCTGATCGAGAATCGCGCTGTACAGTTCCCGCTCGAATCCCTCCTGGTCGGCCGGGGAGACGAGCATGACGTCCCCGCCCATCTGCAGGGAGATGTAGTTCGACACCTCCGCGAGAGGCTGGGACGCGTCGTCCCGTGCCGTGATCGACTGGATCTTCGAGAGGGATATGGTCCGCTTGCCCGCGTTACTCGCGAGGATCAACCGCTTCGTCGAGAGGAGAATGCGCCCGTTGATCCACTCGAGGTCGGGGACTTTCCGGCCGTCTTTGACCACCTCTGCGAACTTGCCGGTCCTGTCCGCGAGTTGCTGTTCGCCCTCGCTCATCTGCCCGTTCTACCACGGGCATTGGACGTCCTGTCGTATTAACCGTTCTGACCGGCCCCGTCAGCCTATTGACGCGTGAGTGCCTGTCTCCCCGTATGCGAACACTCGCACTCGACGGACGGATGGGGGCCAGCGGCGACATGCTCCTGGGCGCGCTGCTCGCCGTGGGTGCTGACCGTGCCGTCCTCGCGCCGGTCGAGGACACCCTCGACGTCCGGTACGTCGTCGACCGGACCGTCAAGAACGGCGTCGAGGCGACTGCTGTCGACGTCGTTCTCGTCGACGACCACGAGCACGACCACACCCCGGCAGAGGGCCACGGTCCGCACCGCTCCTACGGCGAGGTCATCGAGATAGTGGAGTCGATGGACGTGCCAGAGGGCGTCGCGGCCGACGCGACGGCGGCCTTCGGGTTGCTCGGCGAGGCGGAGGCCGGGGTTCACGGCACCGACCTGGAAGACACCCACTTCCACGAGGTGGGAGCCGACGACGCCATCGCGGACGTGGTTGGGGTGTGTCTGTTGCTCGCGGACCTCGGTGTCGAACGCGTCGTCACGACGCCGCTGTCGGCCGGTGGCGGCGAGGTCGAGATGTCCCACGGCACCTACCCCGTTCCGACGCCCGCAGTGGTGGAACTCGCCGAACGCGCGGACTGGTCGCTGCGCGGGGGTCCCCTCGAGGCCGAGTTGCTCACCCCGACCGGTGCGGCCATCCTCGCACATTTCGCGGACGGCGTCGAGTCACTGCCGCCGTTGCGCGTCGACGCGTCGGGGTACGGCGCAGGCGGATGGAACTTCCCGGACCGCCCGAACGTGCTCCGGGCGCTCGCCGGCGACACGCCCGCCGGCCTCGACCAGGAGGCGATCACAGTCCTGGAGACGAACCTCGACGACGCCGCACCCGAGTTGCTGGGGGGACTCCAGGAGACGCTGGCCGCGGTCGGCGCGCTGGACGTCTCGGTTGTCCCGCTCACGATGAAGAAATCCCGGCCGGGCCATCTCGTGAAGGTGATCTGCAAACCAGAGGACGCCCGGCGGGTCGCGCGCCGCCTGGCCGAGGAGACCGGCACGCTCGGAATCCGGGAAGGCAACGCCGGCCACCGCTGGGTGGCGGACCGCGAACGGCGCTCCGTGACGGTCACAGTCGACGGCGACGACTACGAGGTTGGGGTCAAGATCGCACGTGCAGGCGGCGACGTCTACGACGTCAGTGCCGAGTACGACGACGCACTCGCCGTCGCGAGCGAGACAGCCCTGCCTGTCCGGGAGATCATGCGGCGTGGCGAGGCCCTCGTCTATGAGCAAGATACGAGCTACCGCCATCGGAGTCGAAACGCCTAGCCGTCCCGGTGTTCCTCGAGCGCCTCGTCGATGGATAGCTCCCCCTCGGCGACCTTCCGTGCGAGCGTCTCGTTGACGGCACGGTTGTGCTCGCTTCGCTCGCGCGAGCGGTCCTTGATGCGCTGGAGTTCCCCAGCGGTGGGTTCGATCTCGCGTTCCTCGACGCGCTCGCCCTCGACGCGCGCGATATTGACCGCCGCGAGCACGTCACCCATGCCGCGCGCGCCGGTCCCGAGGTACGGCGTCGTGCCGGACTCGTCGACGAGTTCGACCGGCACGTCGGGCAGGTCGTCGACGATACGAGCACCCACGAGCCGGGCACCGTCACCGACACGGACGAGGGGGTCGACGGCGTCCTCGACCTCCGAGCGGACGACGTCGCCGGCCTGGTCTGCGGGCACCTGGAACGTCGCCACCACGATCTCGCCAGCGAGCACCGCGACGCCGGGCCTGTCCCCGGGATCGACGCCGACGACGGTCCGTCCGTCGCCGCCGCGCAACAGTGCGAGCACCGACTCGACTGCCTGCCTGGGACGCCCGGGGTCCACACGGACCACCTCGACATCCTCGGGCACGGACGGGTCGTCGTCGTGTCCCGTCACGACGACTGTCGCCCGTTCGGGCACCGCCGCGCTGGGTTCGACGGTAGTAAATTCCACGCCGCGCTCCCGGAGCGCGGTGACGACCTCGTGGTAGAGTTCGAAATCGGCGGTCGCGACGACGATCACACCCCGCTGTTCGTCTGCCGGTGGCTTGATACTGCCGGCTGTGACTATACCGGTCGACGTGAATTTCGATAGTTCTAACCCGGTCAGTCGGTACCGGACTGGAACTCCTGCTCGAAGTCGTTGATCGCCTCGTCGGTTCCGACGACGACGAGTTCGTCCCCCGGCTGGATTGTCGTGTCCGGTCCGATTTCGGTGACGACGTCCTCCTCACGCTCGACAGCCAGGACCGTACAGCCGGTTCGGTCCCGTATGTTCGCCTCCCTGATCGTCAGCCCACCGAGTGCCGGCACCTGTTGACGGACGGTTTCGACCTGCTGTTCCAGCGACACCACGTCACGATCCCGCAGGAGCTGTGACGCCGACAGCCGACCGGTAACCCTCGCCAGCGACAGGACGTAGTCGCCCCCGGCGCGATACGTCTTCGAGATGTTCGCCTGCTCCTCGACCCTGGCGAGGATCTGTGTATCTGGTGCCAGGTCGCGGATCACGAGCGTGGCGAACTCGGTCGTGGTGTCGTCGGGCAGCGCGAGAACCACGGTCCTGGCCTCCTCGACGCCGGCGGCGGCGAGCGTCTCCGGGGTGGTTGCGTCGCCGACCACGTCGACACCGTCGGCGTCTTTCTTGTCGATGACCGTGTACGGGAGCCCGGCCTCGTCGAGCTCGCCGGCGACGGCCTGGCCGACCTGTCCGTACCCGACGACGATGGTCCGGCCGGCCGCGAAGCCGCGAACCGAGGCCTGTGTTATCTCGGCGAGCCGCTCCAGCTGGTCGGCGCGGCCTGAGACGAGCAGGACACTTCCCTCCACCAGCTCCGTGTCGGGGGGCGGCGCAGGGGTGAATTCGCCGCGGACCCATACCCCTATTACGCTGGCCCCCGACCGTTTCCCGATACCGCTGTCAGCCAGCGTCACTCCCGCGAGCGGGCTGCCGTGGCGGATCGAGACCTCTGCGAGCTGCAGGTCGTCGCCGATCTCGACCGTGTCGATCATGTCCGTTCGCGCGGCCGTGGTTACCTTCGCGGCGAGGCGCTCGCCCAGCAACGACCGGGGCGAGAGGACGGTGTCGGCCCCGGCCAACCGGTGGTAGGTCTCCGCCTCCGGGCTCTCGACGACGCTGATGACGGGTACGTCGTCGGCGAGTTCCTTCGCGGCCAGGACGATACTCGCGTCGACCCGGTCGGACACGTCCGCAAACAGAGCACGGGCTGCGGACAGGCGAGCAGCCTCCAGTCCGTCCGTCGATTTGGGGTCTGCCCGAATGACGCGCTTTCCAGCCTCGTTCAGCTCGTCCGCCCGTTCACGGTCGCGTTCGACGATCACGTACGGGACGTCACTGGCCTCGAGCTCTCTGATGAGCTCCTCTGCGCGTGTCGTGTCCGAACAGATCACGACGTGGTCGGTGAGGGTCGTCTCCAGTTCCGGTGGGGTCGTCGTGGACAGCGTGTTCTCCACGACTGGTGCCACGAACACCGGCAGCGCGCCGACGAGCAGTGCCATCCCGATCAGGTCGGTCACGGTGATAAACACGTGCATCTCCGCGCTCGTCCACGGCGAGTCCCCTCCGAACCCGGTCGTGGTGAACATCTCGACGGCGAACTGGAGTGAATCGAGAAACGACCGCGGTCGTTCCTCGTACACTCGCATACCGGTCTGGTATCCCTTGGCGGTCAGTACGATCGCTGCGGCCAGAAGAACGAAGTATCCGAGAGCACGTCGTTTCCAGGTCTGCATAGCTGTGAGTTGTATAACACGGAGACGGAAGCATGAGAGTTATCATATCCCGTGGCTTCCCACCGCGTGAAACACTGATTTCAGATTCAGCACCGGCTCGGAGTCATCGTCGACGACCCGCGGGAGTCCGCTGCCCCGAACTCTGACGCACGAACAGTTCCACCAGTGCGAGCGCGGCTATTGGTCAGCCCTTATGACGACGGACTGGAGCGACGCGAGCAGGAGTCGACGCCGAGCATTCCGTATACAGGACAGGTTCCCACCGCTGCTGTGGCGAGGATTATGACCGCGACGACCCCCAGCACGGGAGAGAGTACTGCCGGTGACGAGATGGCCCCGGCAAGAATCGCAATCGAGGCGGCTCCTGTGACCGCACCGATTGCTGTTCTGAGCTTAATGATAATCAGCGGTCCACCGTCTCTCCACCGTAGAGCGAGACGCCAATATTGAGTGGGAGAGGAGGAGTGGGCTGCCCAAGATTTGAACTTGGGGCCTTCGCCGTGTGAAGGCGACGTCATAACCGGACTAGACCAGCAGCCCCTAGTCGCGGTGTTGTCTGTGCCGGGTATTAAGCGTCTCGCTTCTTGTTGCCTGTGCTGTCGCGTTCCGAGTGTGCAAAACCGGGTAGAACGATAGTGACGGCCTGACGGCTGTCAGACGATACTCGTCAGTGATGTGTGTCAGCGTAAACTACCCCGCCCTACGCGCCGCCTTCGGCGGCTCGTTGAGGACGGGGCTTCCGCGCTACAGCCCGGTGATCGAAATCTGAAAGAGATATACAGCCAGTGCCCGCTAACGGATATCGGCGATGGCTGCCGCCTGTTGGGGCTGCACCAGTCGGACAACGGTACCGAAAGCTCAAAATGGGTCTGTTTTTGGTTTCTCATAACGTTTTTTTCTTGTGTACATAAGCGTTGAATCTTGTCTTAGACCGGAAGAGTGGCTTATAGACTACCAGTCAGCAGCTCGGAGGACGGCTTTGGGTCTTCCGGAAGACGTCGCCGCCTACTACACGGTATCATCTCTTCACACACCTATCGAAACCTTGGAATCTCTCTCCGATCAGGAGCTGATTTTCTGGCTGTCGTGATCGTAGTGGGCCGTTTATGCCGTGTCTCGGTTACACCTGTCAACCGGCCCGTTCTTTGGATACTGATGTTCATTACAAATGTATGGCTGTAATTTATTGGATGCCCGTTTTCGATATGCCGAACTATAATATCAGAATTGTTCGCTAGGTTGTTATTTTCAAAATTTGTAATTTCTAAATTATCGTGGTGCGAAATTACGGGTGGCCGTGTCGTCTCTCACATACCGTCATAGTGATTGCTGTAAGCCATTACCGGATCGACCGCAAGACGCGACGCGGTCGAAACGGTAATTCGGTACAGCAATCACTATCAGACGGTCAATCAACACACGTCCTTCACCGGTAGCCAGTTAATATAGTTCGGATCAGTCGAACCAGACATGCTCGTGAAATATCAGATAATTCTTTGCTCGCAGCCCCAATTCGTGAGTCAAAAGCGGGAATGTTTCGTTTATTCAAACTGGCGGAGACTGAGACTGTCGGAGGGTTTCATACGGACTGCTGTGGTTCTGTACCGGGCCGACCGCAGGACGCGACGCTGTCGAAACGGTATTGACAACAGCGGTTACTACCAGACCCCGCAACGTCCCTTGGTGGCACTTGTCGTGGAAACGAAAGGCAAGCAGTGAGGTGACGATATTGCCCGATGGCACGCAACACTCCACCGTCCCGTTTTGCCGCCGTCAGTTTCATTCTTCCGAACTATTAAGTTGGAATGGGCCTACTGTTGGCATATACCATGTCCGACCGCCGACACACGGTAACGACGACCCAACTCTCACTGGATATACTCGAGACGGTGTTCCAACTCGATGGAGCGCGGTTACGGGATATCACCGATGAACTCGACATAGCCAAAAGCACCGCACATAAGCATCTCACGACCCTCTTGGAGAGCGGGTATCTCGTCAAAACGAACGACGTGTACAATATCGGATTGAAATTCCTGAATTTCGGCGAGTACGCCAGGAGCCGCTGGCCGGGAATTCAACTGATCGAGGAAGCGGTCAGCGAACTGACCGAGCGCACCAGCGAGGAGTGCGATTTCGTCGCCCCGGACCGAGGACTGATACTCACTATCGCCGAATCGTATCACAAGTGGGCAAAATACAGGAGCGGAACGGACGACAACTCCTCGAAGGAGTATCGCGCTCGTATCGGATCGTACTACCACATGCACGCGACGGCGTCCGGAATGGCGATTTTGGCGACGTACTCCAGAGAACGGGTCGAGGGGATCATCGACCGCCGGGGACTCCCGGCGCAGACAGAACACACTCTTACGACCCGAGACGAATTGTTCGACGAGTTAGAGCGGATACGCGAGCGAGGATACGCTATCGACGACCAGGGGTACACCGAGGGAATGCGTAGCGTCGGGAAGGCGGTCCATGGGCCGGGTGGCGCTGTCATTGGGGCACTAAGCGTTTCCGGCCCAACATACCGTGTCGATGGAGAGGTCCTCGAGCGAGAGATTCCGAATGCGCTCGTGGGTGTCGTCGAGGATCTCGAAGAACAGCTCGAATCGTAGTTCTGAGCGGCTGTGGAGAGTATAGCGTGAATTGCGGGTGAAAATTCCCGGGAACGGCCCCGCGTTTTCTCCGACCGGCGTGTATCACCGCTCCAGAACTGGGGGGTTAGAACCCTAACTTCTATGTTACTGGATCCTGTGGTCACGCACGACGATGAGTGAAACATCTCAATCTGGGCGCGATACGTCAGTCAGTCTAACGACCAATCGCCGCCGGTTCCTCGCTGCGACCGGTGTTGGATCGATAGCAGCGCTGGCTGGATGTTCGTCGCTGGCTGCCAACGATGGCGGCGACGGGGGCGGGGGCAGTAGTGCGTCGGGAGACGATGGGTCGGGGAGCGAGTTCAGCGGCGAAACCCTCCGCGTGATGGTCTGGAGCGGGAACTACGCCGACCGCTTCGAGGAGACGATCAAGCCGATGTACGAGGAGCGGACCGGCGGCACGCTCCAGGTGAACCGCGGCTGGAACGAAATTCTCGCGAAGATCCGGTCGGCACCGGAGGACGAACCGCCGTTCGATGTCACCATCACCGAGGGGTACTTCTATCTCCTGGGGCGGAACGACGACCTGTTCCTGCCGGTTCGAACAGAAAACGTGCCGAACCTCGAGGAGGTGATGGATTACTACACGGAGTTCCGGACGACGGAGTACGGCGTTCCCGCCGACGGAGCCCCGACAACGCTCATCTACCGGGACGACGCGGATTTCCAGCCCGAATCCTGGGCCGACTTCGCCACCAGTGAGGTCGCTAACAGCAACGGAGTCGGTATCGACATTGGCTTCTGGTGGTTCCCCCAGCACGACGCCGCCGTCGCAATGGACGACATGGAACTCGCAGGCGAGGTGTACGACGAGGACATGACGATGGAAGTCTTCGACTACATGGAACAAGAGTGGCCCATCGAGGGGTGGGCGTCCTCCGGCGAAGACATCTGGCAGATGTTCGATAACGGCGTCATCGATTACGCGCAGTGGTACTACGAGCAGACTGCTTTTGATATCGACGACTACGACAACCTCAGCCACACCGCGCCGACCCGGAACAGCGGATTCGTCAACCACTGGTGTCCCGTCCGGGGTACCGACAAGCGGCTGATGGCAGAAGACTTCCTGAACTTCATTCTGGACGCGGAGACCCAGACCGAGTGGTCGGAGAACAGCCCCACGCTGTTCACGAACGAGAACATGGAGTATGCGACGGACAAACTCAAGAATGACCTTCCGACCAACAGCGAGGAAGCGTCGCTGATCGCCTGGCCCGAATTCGACTACATCAACAATAACTTCACCCAGTTCGATGAGCGCGTCTCGGAGATGCAAGCGAACTCGGGGTGACATCGCATGTGTTGGACTCCCAGCACGTCTCGTTCGAATCGACGAGTGCTGTGGCTCCAGCCTGATCGAGACACATGATCGAACTGGATAACATCTCCAAGTCGTTCGGAAGTACCCGGGCGGTCGAGGAGGTGACGGTGTCCGTCAGGGACGGTGAACTCCTCTGCCTGCTCGGACCGAGTGGGTGTGGCAAGTCGACGACGATGCGGATGATAAGCGGCCTCGAAACGCCGACGAGCGGCGAGGTACACATCGGGGGCGAGAACGTGACCGACGACCCCGCATACGATCGGAACACGTCGATGGTATTCCAGAACTGGGCGCTGTTCCCGTACAAATCCGTCCTGGAGAACGTAGCATTCGGTCTCAAGATGGGCGGCGTCGGTCGGGAAGAACGGCGCAATCGCGCCCGCGAGATGCTACAACGGGTGCACATGGACGGGTACGAGGACCACGACCCGATGGACCTCTCCGGTGGGCAGAAGCAACGAGTTGCACTCGCGCGGTCGTTGGCGGTCGACCCCGACGTGCTGTTGCTCGACGAACCGCTCTCGAACCTCGACAAGCGACTCCGAGAGGACATGGAGATCGAACTCAAGGACATCCACAGCGAGTTCGAGAAGACCTTCGTGTACGTCACCCACAATCAGGACGAGGCGTTCACCCTCGCCGACCGGATTGGTATTATGAACGACGGCTGCCTCGTCCAAGTCGGCGAGCCGATTGATGTCTACAGAGATCCAAAAAACCAGTTCGTTGAGAAGTTCCTCGGAGACACCAACTTCGTCACAGGCGAGCTAACCGATATCGAAAACCGCCGGGGGCTCATCGACAGCGAGCTCGAGTCGACAATTCAGATACCGCTTGCGGCGGAGCTTGAACCCGGCGTCACGCTGACGGTCTCGGTCCGGCCTGAGATCATGGACATCAAGCCGCTCGAGGGGGCCTCCTTCGAGGCCTCCGGACAGGCTCGAGCGGACGGGACCGGTTCGGACTCGGTTACAGGTGTAGTCGAGAGCACCATCTACCGAGGGTCGACCGTTAGGTATATCATCAACGTCGGGACCGGGCGCTTGTTTGGGGAGCGAAGCGTCACCGAACAGGGCGACATCGAGGAAGGTGATAACGTCGAGATTTCCTGGCCGATAGACGACGTCCTCGTGTTCGAGACCGATGGATCACGGGTGGGGAAATGAGACGATGAGCGTCGACACATCGCCCTCTCTTTTCGACCGCCTCTGGACACCGTTCCAAAATCAGTCCGCATCGAGGCGGTCGCTCCTTCTCATGAGTCCGCTGATCCTCTTCGAGTTGCTCGTGTTCGTGGTGCCTTTCTTTATGTTGCTTCGGATCAGCCTCAGCCAGCGGTCCCAGGACCTGCCATACGCCGAGGGGACCTTTACAGTGGCCTCCTACGTCGAGGTCTTCAGCTCGGAACTGCTCCGTGGCATCATCGTGAACTCCTTTCAGCTCGGGATCATCGCGACGGTGATCACGGTCATTATCGCCGTGTTCTACGCGTACGCGACGTGGCGTGCAAGCGGGCTTCTCCGCTCCGCGTTGCTGTTCTCGGTCGTGTTGCCGTTGTTGACGACACTCGTGATCAAGACCTACGCCTGGGTCCCGCTGCTCGCTCCGAACGGCACGCTGAACGACGTGCTACTGGCGCTCAGTCTGCTCCAGGCCCCCGTACAGGTCGTCCCAAACACGCTCGGCGTCATCATCGGACAGGTGTATATCGTCTTCCCGTATGCGATGCTTGCAGTCTACAGCGTTCTGTCGACAGTCGAGTGGGAGATCGTCGAGGCGGCACGCGACCTCGGCGCGAGTCGGACGCGGTCCTTCTTCGAGGTCGTGTTGCCCCAGATCATGCCAGGAATCACCGTCGCGACGATCATCTCGTTTGCCTGGAGCGTGGGCGCCTACTCCGCCCCGGCCCTGCTCGGTGCGGGCAGCGACCGGACGTTCGCCCTCGAAGTCCAGAATCAGATGCTGTTGAACTTCAACTGGCCAGTCGCGACCGCGCTGTCCTCGATCATGCTCACGTTAATGTTCGTCAGCATCGTCATCATCTACGCCGTGCTCGGTCGCTTCGGGGGTGACGTTCGGGATGCCAGTTGAACGGGAACGGATCGAGGTCGCGTTCTTCCGCGTCGGATACGTGGCGATCTTCGCGTTCATGCTGTTGCCACTGGCTATCGTCATCGCGACGTCGTTCTCGGCGTCGGGGAACCTCCAGTTCCCGCCCCAGGGGTTCTCCCTGGAGTGGTATGTGGCCTTCTTCGACGACATCGCCTGGCTCAGAGCCTTCGACAATAGTCTCATCGTCGGGGTCGGGACAACCGTCATCGCGACGTTCCTGGGAATCACGGCGGCCTTCGGGATGGAGTCCCGCCAGGGACAGTTGTCGGACGTGTTGACACCGATTGTCATCATGCCACTTCTCATTCCGCCCGTCATCCTCGGCGTGACGCTACTGGTGTACTTCAGCCGATTCGGACTCCAGTCGTCGTATCTCAGCATCATCCTCGCGCATAGCCTCTGGGCGACGCCGCTGGTGTTCTTCGTGATGCAGTCGGTGTTCCAGCGATTCGACTGGGGGCTGCGGGACGCCGGAATGGATCTCGGCGGCAACCCCATTCGCGTGTTCATCAGCGTCATCCTCCCGAACGTCAAAAGCGGCATCCTCGTTTCCGCGCTCTTGGCGTTCATTATCAGTCTCCAGGAGTTCGTGATGGCGCTGTTCCTCGCGAACTTCCAGACCCAGACCATTCCGGTGCTGGCCTGGAACACGCTCAGACAGTCACTCACCCCGATCGTCAGCGTCGTCTCGACGTTCCTTGTTCTCATCTCGGTGATCGGCATTCTGCTGGCCGCGCTCCTGATGAACCTTGACTTCGTCGCGAAACGGCTCTGAGCCGCTTCCTGTCCAACTTCTTTGCAACGCTTCGGGCACCGTACCCGAACCCTTCTACAGAATCTCAACAGTATACTAATCATTGCAAAACAACAATTAGGCTTCCTTAGAAACGGGAATTCGAGCGCGTCTCCACCAGCGACCGGTTCCAGACCGGATGACTGGCTCCCGCACTCACAGTGACGGGTCGTCGAGGTTGACGTAGACACTCTTCGTCCGCTGGTAGTGGTC
>CAYYHG010000014.1:0-27274 GCA_964471665.1 uncultured Halobacteriales archaeon
CGGTGTCGAGAAACTCCCTGGTGTCCTCGACGATGGTCGTATAGAGGTCCGTCATCCGCTCCATGCGGTGCCCGAACATCGGTTCACACATCGCCTCGATCACGTCCTCGCGCACCTCCGTCGGACCGGGGAGGTACAGCGTCTTGTCGGTGTAGTCCCCGTATTCACGTTTCTCCGTCACGGTATGGTTCCGCTGGCGGTCGAACGGTATGGGCGTTGTCATCCGGACGCGAGTGTCCCGGAGCACCGACCGCCACGAGTAATCACAGAGAACAGGTCCGATCGAGCGACCGGGAGCGGTCTCTCCAGTGTCCGGACCCGGGAATTTTGACCTGGGGCGCCGACGGCGTAGTATGGCCGCGGAACAGTCTGAGATACAACAAGCACTGGCCACGACTCCGGACCCGGCCGCGGAGTTTGCCGCACTCTCGCGGTCGGTCCAGCGGGAGACGTTCTTCCAGTTGCCCGAGTCGGTTCGGACGTCACTCGTCGCGGATATGGACGACGAGCAACTGCGCGCGTTCGTCCGCCGACTCGATCCCGACGAGGCGACAGACGTGCTGGGATACGCCGACGAGGCGGTTCGCGAGACCGTACTCCGGCGACTCGACGAGGACCGCCGCGAGCGCATCGAGTTCCTGCTGGAGTTCAGCCCCGAGAGCGCCGCGGGGATGATGCACCTCGATTACGTGACAGTCGACGCCGGCCACTCGTTCGCGGATGTCGCCCGGCGCGTGCGCCGCCACGAGGAGCGGACCGGCCGCTTCCCAGTCGTGTTCGTCACCGACGGCGACGACCTGCTGGGGGAACTACCCGGACATACGCTCGCGATGGACGAGCGCGAGTCGGCCGTCCTCTCGGACTACGTGTACGAGACGCCGCGGGTCAGGTACGACCGCCCCGACACCGAGGTGCTGGAGGTGTTCCGGGCGAACCCCGAGAGCAAGGTGGCCGTCCTCGACGAGGAGGAGTCGATCATGGGCGTCATCTACGCCGACGACATACTCCGGCTCATCGAGACGCAGGCCAGCGAGACCCTCTACGAATTCACCGGCGTCACCGAGGCGGAGAGCGTCCTCGACGGTCCCATCGCGAAGATCCGGAGCCGGTACAAGTGGCTCGTGATCAACCTCGGAACGGCTTTTCTGGCGGCGGCAGTAGTCGGCCTCTTCGAGAGCACGATCGCGGCCATCGCGGTGCTCGCGGCGTACATGCCGGTCGTCGCAGGAATGGGTGGCAACGCGGGCACACAGGCGATGGCTGTCACCGTCCGGGGCATCTCGCTGGGCCAGGTTTCGCTGTCGACGGGCGCGCGCGTCGTCGGAAACGAAGTGTTCGCCGGCGCGGTCAACGGGCTCATCACCGGCGCGATGGTGGCCGTCATCGCGACGGTCTTCGCTCCGGCCTACGGGATCGCGCTGGGACTGGTCATCGGCGTCTCGATGATGGCGAACCTCGTCATCGCGGGCTTTTTCGGCGCGCTCATCCCGCTCGTTCTCGACAAACTGGGCCAGGATCCCGCAACGTCCGCGACCATCTTCATCACGACTGCGACGGACGTGCTCGGCTTTTTTGTCTTCCTCGGACTTGCGCAGTTCGTCCTGCTGTGATTCCGACGGAGGCGGTGTCCCCACCGAAACAGCCGGCCCATGTTGCCGGGTCTGTTCCCTACTTTATATTGGCACACGGTACACCATGCAGATATGACGACCACAGACGAGGTACTCCAGCGCGCACGGGCGGCGGACATCGACCTGACGCGCGTCGTGTTCGTGAACAACAGCGGCGTCCCGCGGGGCCGGGTCGTCGACACCGACGGTCTCGAGGGCGCATTCGAGGGGGGTCTGAACATCACGCAGGCGATGCAGTCGTTCAACGCTCTCGACCGCCTCGTCCCCGAGGGCCAGTACGGACCCGTCGGCGAGGTTCGTGTGGTGCCCGACCCCGAGACGTTCACGGACCTGCCCTACGACGACCGCGCCGGACTGTGTCTCGCGGACCTGCACGACCTGGACGGCCAGCCCTGGGCCGCCGGGCCCCGCGCCCAGTTGCGGGAGTATCTCGCCGAACTCTCCCGGGACGGCTACGTGCCGGCGACGGCCTTCGAGAGCGAGTACTACCTCGTCCGCGAGACTGACGACGGGATCGAGCCGCTCGACGACTCCACCTGCTTCTCCACGGACGGGATGCGAAGCGCCCACGACGTGATCCTCGACACCGTCGACGTCCTCGAACAGCAGGGCATGAGTCTGGCGGTGTATTACCCCGAGTACGGCCCCGGCCAGCAGGAACTGGTCGTCGAACACGGCAGCGGCGTCGCCGCGCCGGACAACTACATCCGCTTCAAGGAGAGCGTCGCGGCAGTCGCCCGTGACCACGGTATTGGCGCGACGTTCCGGCCCAAACCCTTCCCCCAGTTGCCGGGATCGGGCTGTCACGTCCACTTCTCGCTGTGGCAGGACGGCGAGAACGTCTTTCACGACGCCAGCGACGGGAGCCGCTACCCGCTGAGCGAACGCGGGCGCCACTTCGTCGGGGGTGTCCTCGAACACACGCCGGCACTCCTGGCTTTGACCGCTCCGACCGTCGAGTCGTACGACCGGCTCGCGCCGGGGATGTGGTCCTCGGCGTACGTCTGCTGGGGCCACGACAACCGCGAGGCTGCGGTCCGCGTCCCGTCGGTCGAGACCACCGCCCCCGAGGCGACCACGCGAATCGAGTTCAAACCCGTCGACAACACGATAAACCCATACCTGGTGCAGTTCGGCCTGCTCGCGGCCGGGCTGGACGGCGTCGAGCGGGAACTCGACCCCGGCGAACCACTGAACCGGGACCCCGGGACGCTCGACGACGACGTCCGCCAGACCCGTGGCTACGACCAGTTCCCGACGTCACTCGCCGAGGCAGTCGACGCACTGGACCGCGACGACACGCTCCGGGCGGCCATGGGTGACACGCTCGTCGATTCCTACGTCCAGGTCAAACGCAGCGAGTGGGCCCAGTCCACCGACGAGGACGGCGAGTGGGACTCGGAGTATCTCGGCCGGGGCTTTTAGTTCCTCCGTCAGCCCTCGATCGAAATCAGAAGGGGACCAGCGCGCGCAGCTGTGCGATCAGGCTCCGGGAGGCCTTCTCGCGGTGCTGTTCGAACACCGGATGGAGCACGTTCAGGAGATCCTGTTCGGTGTCGAACTCCGACCGGTCGGTCGCGTCGAGCGCCTCCGCGAGCGTGATCTCCGTGCCCGCCGCGTCGATCGGTACCGTCAGCGACCCGTACTCGCGCCGGAGTCTGTCGGCGTCGGCCGGGAACGACACCCCGAGTTCCTCCAGGCGCGCGTCCAGGGCCGCGATACCGAACTCGATGACGTCCGGTTCTTCCTCGATGTCGTTCGATGGCGGCTGGACTCCCATCACTAGACCCGAACGGACGTCACTCCCGAAAAACCTGTGATAGACCGGTTGACGACACACTCACCGGTCGGCTCTGACCCACTCCTCGGCCCACTCCGCGAGCGAGCGCAACGCCGGCTGCAGGGCCCCGCCTTTCTCCGTCACCGTGTAGTACGTCGCGATCGGGGACGCCTCCTCGATGCGGCGTTCGACCAGGCCGTCCTCCTCCAGGTCGTCCAGCACCCGCGAGAGTGTGCTCGTGCTGGCGTCGATCGACCGGTTCAGTTCGCTGAACCGCATCTCTTGGTCCTGGAGCCTGTCCAGTACGACCAGGCGCCACGGCGACCCGATGTGTTCGAACGACTGTACTAACGGACGGACGTCACCCTGCATCCGTGACCCACCTTCTGAAGACATCGTATCTCCACGCATATGTGGACTCTCAAAGTGTTAAAGCTTTGTATTATTCGGAACGGTAACCTACATTGTCGGTCGGCGAGACTCCAGGCACGTGATGCTCGGCTCCCGCGTCCGTCTGACGGCGCTCGGTGGCGTGTTGACACTCCAGTCGGGACTGTTCGTCTGGGCGCTGGCCAGTCCCGGGACGCTCCCCGCCCGAGCCGATGTCGGTGTCGTCGTCCTGGCGGTGGTGTCGGCCCTGCTCCTGGCGGTGGAGGTTCGCCAGAGCGGCGGCGACCGGTCGGCGTGGTGGCGACCGGACTGGCGCCAGTGGATCGTGCTGGGTGTGTTTCCGGTCCTGAACACGGGCGTCTTTCTGGGCTACCTGCTTCGACGACGGGAAGCGGCCCGGGCCAGCCAGCCCTCCGGCCACTGGAAACGGCCAGCGATGGTCGGTGTGACCGTCGTCGTCATCGGCAAGTACGCCCTGAACATCGCTTTTCAGCCCAGCGACCTGTCCGACCCCGGGGCTGTCGTCGTTGTCTCGGTCATGGTGGCTGTGGGGTTCACGTTCGTCTCCGTCTATTACGACATCCAGTACGTGTCACTCGCGCTGTCCCACGCCGGTCGGGACTGGTTTCTCGATGGGTATCACTGGCTTGCGCCGCTCGGGTTCCCGGTCCCGGGCCAGGTCGTCTTTCTCCCCCTCTATCTGTTCAGGCGTGGCGTTCTCCTCGGGCGTGTTGCCGACACCGGACAGGATGTCGAACGGTTGCCAACCGGAGTCGGCTCGCCGGAAGCCGCCGGTGACGGAGGTGGCGGAGGTGACGGAGGCGACGACACCCATCCGACGCCGGCGTCAGGACAGACACGTGACAGGTGATCGTACAGCGGCGGTTCGACGCGAAGACAGCGTCTGACGGACTCCGGGCCGAACGCACACAGGCGGTACAAATAAACCCCCGAAAGCCCCAGAATTGCCTCATGGCGACGTTGCCCGAGGACGGCGTGCTCGAAGCAATCAGCCTGTGGGCGCTGCTCGCTGCGGTCGTGCTCTCGGCGTACGTGTTGCTCAGGATCCGGACCGAGCGCCGGCCGCTCGCGGGACTCCGGGCACGACTCGTCCTCGGGGTGCCGTGGGGGACGGGAATCGTCGTCGTGACACTGCTTTTCGTCTACTACCTCGTCCAGGGAACGGGCGACCTCGGACAGCCGGTCGTCGTCGGTTTCAGGTCGTGGTCGTACTCCTACCCGCTCGGGATGGTGCTTGGCCCGTTCTCGCACTCGAGTGACGGCCACATCGTCGGGAACCTGGTGTCGACAGTGGCGTTCGCTCCCGTCGCCGAGTACGCCTGGAGTCACTACCCCACCCGACGCGGGAGTCACTCGTTTGGATCCTGGCGGACCAACCCGTTCGCACGCGTCGGCGTGTTCGTCGCCGGCGTGTTCGTCGTCGGCCTGGCGACCAGTTTCCTGATCCCGGGTGCGCTCATCGGGTTCTCCGGCGTCGTGTTCGCCTTCGGCGGATTCGCGCTCGTCACGAGACCGTTCGTGGGAGTGGTCGCGCTGGTCGCCGAACGGGTGGTGCGGTTGACCTACTTCTCGGTCGGCAATCCCGTCCTGACGGCCCGCGGCCAGACACAGTTCGTCACGCCCTACTGGGCAGACGTGGCGGTCCAGGGACACCTGCTCGGATTGCTCCTCGGCGTGTTGCTCGGAGCGGTCGTCGTCCGCCGCCGCGAGGAGTGGCCCGGCGTCGGGCGCGTGTGGCTGGCCATCCTGTTGTACGGCGTCGCCAAGTCCCTGTGGGCCGTCTACTGGTACCTGGGCGGGACGGAGTACGTCCTCTTCCGGGGGCTGGGACTCGCGCTCGTGTTCGTCCTCGCGGGCCTCGTCGCCGTCTCTCTCGCCAGGGACGATCCCACGGTCGTCTCGCGGATCGACCTCTCCAGACGGGAGGCCGCAGCGGGGCTGTTACTGGCCGCCGTGCTCGCGATGGCGCTCGCTGCGGTCCCGTACAACGTGATCTCCGTTTCGCCGGGACCGGAGGCCGACACGGGCGTCGAAGTCCGCGACTACACCGTCACGTACGCCGAGGACGTCCCGGACCAGTACATCGGCGCGGTTGAGGTGCCGTTCCTGCGGGATTCGTTCGTCGTCAACACCAGCGGCGTCGTCGTCACGAGCGACCGGCGCGACGCCTGGGAGGTGGCCGTTCCCGCCCAGCAGCTCAAAGTGCAGGGTCGCGTCACCGTGCCGGTCGGGGGCCTGGGCTGGCGCGAGACAGTCGTCGTCAACCGCACGGCCTGGTCGGTCATCGACGGACCGGAGACCTACACGGTGTACGTAACGCGGTCGGGCGAGCCACGCAAACGGGTCTACACGGCCGATCCCGCTGTCGTTCCGGCAGTCGTCAACGACAGCCGGATCGCGATCCGTCCGGCCGACTCCGGGTACGAACTCCTCGTCGGGCGAACACACACCAGAAACCGCACGATCGGGCTCGAAAACGTCACCAGCTCCGGGCTCGACAGAGAGTACAACGTCACAGTCGTCAACACGGCTCCAGTGCCGGCCGAGGGGGAGAACGTCACCGTGGCCGGCATCCGGTTCAACCGGACCGGCAACCGTCTGCGTGCAATCCACGACGGGACGCAGGTCCCGGTCGCGAAGTTCCGGCTGCAGGTCCAGCGCGAGCAGTGACCGCGGTCACCACTCGATACGGAACACTTCCACGTCGAGACGCCGGCTGTCCTCGTCGTGGAACTCGAACTGGCGGGGCAGTTCGAACTCCGCGCGGAACGCGTGGGTGACCTCACCGCCGTTGTCCGTGGCGAACGCCTCGACGAAGTCGGCGCTGTCTGCGTTGTGGATGGAGTAGGAGACGTCTCCGACCCGGGCAGTCGTCTCCAGGAACGCGCGGTCGGCGTGTTCGCTGCCCGCCTGTGCGCCGAAGGGCGGGTTCATCAGGACCGTCGTCGGATCCCCGGGACACAGCGGTTCGTTCGTGGCGTCGGCCCGCACCCACGAGACGGCGCTCGTCGACCCGACCCGCCGTTCGTTCTCGCGTGCGGTCGCCAGGGGCGCCGGATCGATGTCGACGCCCACCACGGCACGGGGCCCCCGGAGGGCGGCTCCCAGCGCGAGCATCCCCGTCCCGCAGCCGAGGTCGATCACGTTCCGGCCGTCGACGTCACCGTGCAGGTCCGCGGTATGCACCAGGTGTGCTGCGAGTCCGGGCGGCGTCCTGTACTGCTCCAGGTCCGCCCGCGGGTCGTCGAACCCCACGACGACCCCGAGCTGCTGTGTCAGCTCGCTTTTCGTTGCCATCCCCGGGTAATTTCTCTGGTTAATACAAAAATGTTGTACATGACCAGGGATAATCACGGGTCGAGACACCAAGACGAGTCGCGAGGACAGGCGAGTCGGGCCGGTCACCGGTCTGCGACGAGACGGAACGTCTCCGAGCGCTCGCGCGCGAACCGGACGTCGAACCCGGCGTCGTCGAAGAACGCGCGGGCCCGGGAGGCGTCGAAACGCTCGTCGAGTGGCGGACCGGCCTCGGCGCGGCCGTTCCGGGACCAGTCGACGACCACCGCGGGGGCACCTGCCTCGAGAACACGGGCGAGTTCTACCATCGCCGCCTCAGTCGTGCTCTCGTGGAACGTCATCGTCGAGACGGCACCGTCCAGGGACGCGTCCGCGAACGGGAGGTCTTCGGCGCTGGCCGTCTCGAGGACCACGTTCTCGGGCACGCCCTGCTCGCGGTAGTAGTCGTGCATCTCGGGCTGGATATCGACCGCGAGGACGCGCCCGACGAAGGGAGCGAGTTCGTCGGTGTAGAAGCCGACGCCGCTGCCGAGGTCGAGAACCTGCGTGGTTTCGCCCCGCGGGAGTGGTTCGAGGAGTTCCTCCCGCGAACACCAGCGGAACCGCTCGGCGCCCTGCAGACGGTCGACCTTCCCGGGATCGAACGTGTGAAAACCCACGCTACCACCGGAGGGATGTCTCGACAGGCATCTCACCACGTCCCGTGGAAAGTGTCGAAAGAGAGGTCCTCGAGAGGTTTGTTGCCGACGGCGATCTCGTACTCGCCGGGGGTCAAAAGCGGTGTGTCGAACTGCGGGCCGTCGTCGGTCGTGACGCGCGGACAGCCCGTGTTGACGTAGGCGTCGAGTCCGAAGTTTCGCAGACGGTCCGGTGTCACCTCGTCCATCGTGATGAGGTAGGCGTCGTCGTTGTCCGCGACGATCTCCTGGGCGCGTTCGAAGCGACCCTGGCCGATCTTCGTACAGTAGATGACGCCCCACTGTCGGGCGTCCATCGCCTTGTGGACTGTTGCGTAGCGCTGTTTGATGAACTGGTCGGCGTCCGCGACGGTGACGACGTTGTTGACGGGGTCGGCGATGACCACCTTCTTGTCGGGGTGTTCCATTGCGAGTCCGAGTGGGTGGAACTTCCCGCCGCCGACGTAGAGGACGTGTTCGGCGTCGATGTCCGCCGACGCGTAGTTACAGCCCAGGACCTGTCCCTCGTGGGTCAGGCGGTCGTCGCCCCGGCGGGTGTGGACCTCGTAGCCGTCCTCCTCGAGCAGCGACCGCATCTCCTCGAACTTGTTCATGTGCTGGGCCGTCGTGACCAGTCCGACGTCGGGATCCGCCGAGGGAGCGGGCAGTTCCTCGTCGAGCGCCTGTTCGACGATGGGCGCCACGTCGACGTTCGAGAACAGAGGAACGTAGACGATGCCCTTCGACTCCTTCATCGGAGAGTGGCCGAAATGGACGAACACGTCTGTCCGGCGCATCAGTTCGGTGTCGAGGTCACATGCTCCGTAGCAGGGCTGGCCGGAGATGAGTACCGTCGCCTCGGGGAGCAGCTCCCGGAGGTCGTCGGCGACCGCGGGACCGCGCCGTTTCAGCCCTTCCGGGAACTGCAACCCCACCGAGTCGGCGTCCTGTTCTTCGACCGCCGTCATCACCCGGTCGAGTTCGTAGTCCCACTCCCGGTCGTGCTTGAGGGTCATTCCCGTGTTCCGGAGGTCGCCGGCCGACCGGTCTGTCGATTCCTGGCTCATTGGAGACGTGTTGGCTCCGGGCGCGTATAACGACAGCGTTCCCGAGACAGGCAGCTGTACACTGACGGGTGTCACTGTTATACTGCTCACGGGCTTGTAGCCGACAGTATACTCGCCGTCGGCCGTGGCGGGACAGATCGGTGGTGACGAGACGCGGACCGGCCACGCTTCGAGGGCCGCGGGGATACAGGTACGACGGTCCGTGCGAGTCGTGGGATCGCCCACCGGCAGTTCTTTAGGCAATGATTCCCAACGTGAGGGTGATGAGCATCGAGACAGACGCCGCGACGGACGCCGAACCGAGCGTCGAGGACCTCGCCCGCTCGCTCGGCGAGGGCATCACCGAACTTCCCGAGTACCAGCGGTTCGTCGACGCCAAGGCAGAGGTCGAGGCCGACGACCAGGCACAGGCCAAAATCGAGGAGTTCGAGGGCATCCGCGAGGATTTCATGCTCGCACGGAAGACAGGCCAGGCCACAGAGGAGGACCTGCGAGAACTGCAGGAGACACAGGAAGAACTCCACGACCTGCCGGTGATGAGTGACTTCCTGCAGGCCCAGAACGAACTCGAGCTCCGCCTCCAGGAACTCAACGAACTCGTGAGCGACCCGCTCGCGGTCGACTTCGGCGAGAAGGCCGGCGGTTGCTGCCAGGATTGATAGGGACGGTTGTAGCCGTTTTCCAGGACAACCGCCCGTCGCCGTGCGGGTGATCCGGTACAGAACTACAACCGTCCCTATGAACAGTCTCGGTCGATACTGGCTCCGGTTTCCGAAACCTCTTAGCCCCGTCCCCGTCGAGACGACAGCATGAGAGACGTACACTCGGACTGGGGAGACTGGCTGCCACGGGCCATCGAAGACGCCACTCCGGACGGGCTCGCGATCTGGTATCTCGGGTGCAACGGGTTCGTACTGAAGAGTGCGGGCGGGACGACAGTGTTCATCGATCCGTACCTCGGCACCGGCGACCCGCCACGGACGGTGCGGATGATCCCCGTTCCCTTCGATCCGACGGACATCGCGGCGGCCGACGCAGTCTTCGCGACACACGAACACACCGACCACGTCGACGGCCCGAGCCAGGGGCCAATTCTCGAACGGACCGGCGCGGGGTTCTACGCCCCAGACGCGTCGCTCGCGGTCGTCCGCGAGGAAGGGTGGCGCGAGACCTGGGACATCGATCCGGGCCAGTTCGAACGCGTCTCGGAAGGGGACGCAGTCCGGATCGGTGACCTCACCGTTCGGGTTGCAAACGCCCACGACCCCGACGCAGAACACCCGGTCTCCTACGTTGTCCAGCACCAGTCCGGGACCTTCTTCCACGCGGGCGACGCCCGCGCGGGCGGGTTCGAGGCTGTCGGCGACACGTACGACATCGACGTTGGAGCCGTCGCGTTCGGTTCAGTCGGAATGATCCGCGACAGCGACACCGGTGAACCGACACGCACGAAGTGGTACAACGACGAGAACATGGCAGTCGAGGCTGCCAACGAGCTCCAGGTCGACCGACTGATACCGACCCACTGGGACATGTGGAAGGGGCTGACTGCCGATCCGACTGCGCTGCACTCACACAGCAACAGTTTCCAATATCCAAAGCGGCTGGACGTTCTCGAGATCGGAGACAGGCTGGATCACTGACACCCTCTCGTTTTTCTCGTCTTATCATTACTGAAATTAGTTACCGCTGGACGCTGGCAGACAGTTTTAATACCTTCGATTCGGTACCACGAACACATGAGCGACTCACAGGCTTACGACGAGGTGACGGTGGGATCGAGCGGGGTGACGGTCAAAAAACGGTTCGAGGAAGACGAGTTCCCGGTGCCGGCGATTGCATTCGAGTTCGCTTCTGAGCGGGAGGAGTCGGTGCGGGTACGTCTCTCGGACCAGGTACCCGAGGGCGTCGCCGTCGAGGACCTGGGGTTCCATCCGGAGTACGGGAGCGAGTACTGGGAGATCAACAACGACACGATCATTTTCGAGCGGGAACTGGGGGCCGGTTCGGACTACACGAGCGTGTACGGGATCCGCGCGACGGGAACCGACGACATCAAGCAGTTCCTCACAGAGCCGGTCATCGAAGAGGTCGACCCGCCCCTTCCCGGGGACGAAATCGCCGCGGAGACAGACCCCGGGGGGATTCTCTCTGGCGGCGACGACGTCGTCAGGGACGTCATCTCGGGAGAAGGGGAGATTCCGGGGCTCGAAGAGAGCGACGAGGAAGGCGACGAAGAGGTCGAGAAACTGGACCTGACAGATCCGACGACGTCCGACGAGACGGTCGAAGGGACCGGAACGACAACCGGGGGGTACGGGGGAAGTGTGATCGCGGCGATGGCAGAGGAGATCCGGTCCGAGGACGTGACTATCGACGACCTGAAACTCGTACAGCGTGCCATCGATCACGTTGCCGAGGACAGGTCGGACGGCAGTACCGACGCCCGTGTCGAACAGCTCCAGACCGACATCGCGGACCTCCGTGCGTACACGAATGCGATGGAGGAGTTTCTCGACGAAAACGGGACGGGCGAACAACTGATCGAAGACTTCGAGTCGGAACTGGCGTCGTTCCGGACCCGTCTCGACGAGATGGGATCGGAACTCGACTCCAACACTGATATAATCGAGAACGTGGAGGGGACAGTCGACTCGGTCAGCGAGGAGATGGACGGCGTGACCACGAACGTCGAGGACATGCAGTCGGACGTCGAACGGATCGACGCCGAGGTCGAGAGCGTCTCGTCCAGTCTCGACGACATCGAAACAAAGGTGAGTGAGATCGACGACATCGAAGCGCGGATCGACGACATCGAGGACGTCGGATCGAGGCTCGAAGATCTCGACGAGGTCGTCGAGAACATCCAGTCCACTATCGAGGATCTGGAAGAGGAAATCACAGACGGGGACGTCGTCCAGCGTCTCGACACGATGGAATCGGATGTCGAGGAACTCCGGAACTGGCAGGAACAGATCAAGCAAACGTTCGGCGGATGAGCAGGGCGACACTGCTCACAGGGACGGGACGGTTGTAGCCGTTTTCCAGGACAACCGCCCGTCGTCGGGCGGGTGATCCGGTACAGAACTACAACCGTCCCTATCAGTCCAGCGTTCCGGACCATCTTTTTACCATCGCCCTCCAACTCGATACAGCGGAGGATAGCCCGTACCCCACCGGGCTCTCGTATCCGTACACCTCCTCACCCTCGTCCGAGTGAACCCCTGCACTCTGTACACCTGCCAGATGGGTGGTGGGTACGGTTTCGGCATCCATCAGTTCTGCATATCGTGGCCTGGACTACTGACATTGTGTGAACCGTCTGGCCCTGGTGACGTATAATGCGAGTCTCTGTTACTGGATTCGAAACACCGGGCTTCCTGCCGAATTATACGAGGTTCACCTGCGAGTGACCTGGCCACCGTCAGCGGACGCTCCCCGCCCGGGAGCAGTGGCGTCCGGCCGAGGACCAGTAGATTCCTGCCCGGCACCGATAGTGAACGTGTCGAGACGGTCCCGGAGCGAGTCGGCCTGTTCGGCCAGTGTCTGTGCGCTCTGGGCGACCTGCGTGAGCGAGGAGGTCTGTTCCTCGGCGGCTGCCGAGACGTTGTCCGATTCGGTGCTCACCTGATCGGCTGATTCCGCGATCTCGTCGATCATGCTCGCGATCTCCTCCGTCGAGGCGGCCTGGTCGTCGGTGGCCCCACTGATCTCCTGGACGCCCCGGTTTGCCTCCTCGACGCTCTCCGCGATGTCGTCCAGGGCCCCGAATGCGTCTTCGATTGTTTCAGTTCCGGTGGTGATGCTGTCACCCATCTCTTGGATGTCCGCGACTGCGTCTCGGGACATCGACTGAATCTCGTCGATACGCGTCTCGATATCGCCCGTCGCCTCGCTGACCTCGCCGGCAAGTCCTTTAATCTCGTCGGCGACGACCGCGAAGCCTTCGCCGGCTTCACCGGCCCTGGCAGCCTCGATCGAGGCGTTCAGCGCCAGCATGTTCGTCTGTTCGGCGATGTCGGTGATCAGATCGACGATGTCGTTGATCTCCTCGATCTCGGTTGCCAGCGTCTGGATTTCCTCGACTGTCTCCTGGGAACTCTGCTCGATTGTCGACATCTCCGTCATGGCGTCGGCGGCAGCCTCCTGTCCGCGTTGCCCGATCTCGGCAGTCTTCTGGGAGGTCGCTGCGATTTCGTCGGCCGACGAGGCGACCTCTTCGACCGTGCCCGAGAGACTCTGCATCTCAGCAGCGACCTCCCCGAGGTTCCCCGACTGTGCCTGGGCGTCTGCGGAGATTTCCTGGACCGACTCGCTCACCTGTTCGCTGGCACTCTGACTCTCCTCGGTGCTGGCGGTGACCTCCTCGCTGGAGGCGGCAACCTCGTCTGCGAACGACCGGATCTGGGCGAAGGTACCCTCCAGTTCGTCCATCATTTCGTTGAAGCCGTCGGCGATGTCGCTCATCGCGGAACTCCGGCTCTCCGGGTTCATCCGCTCGGTGAGGTCGCCCCCGGCAGCACGTTCCATCGTCGCGCTGAAATGCGAGGCTTTCTCCTGGAGGTGGTCGTTCAGTTGCTCGGCTTCCTGTTTGGCTTTCTCGGCTTCTGCCCGCGCAGACTCGGCTTCCTGTTTGGCCTGCTCCGCTTCCCTCTCTGACTGTTCGGCCTGCTGTTGCTGGCGTTCGGTTTCGACCTGCGACTGTTTCAGATCCTGAACAACCGCCATCGTGCCGATTGATCCAATGGCGAACACGCCGACGACGATAGTCTGGAGGGACGTGCTGAGCGTATCCATCAGTTCGCCCTGTACACCCACCCATTCGACAGTGACCAGCCCCATCCAGAGAGCACCGGCGACTGCGACGACGACGAACGTCGCCCAGAAGGTCTGTTCGAGGTCGGTGTCACGGTAGTTCAGTGCGCCGATGGCGATTGCGATCAGGAATCCGAGCGTCCCAACCGCGTCGAACAGCGGGATGATCTGCTCTGCGACCATCGTTTACACCTCCGCCCCGGCCTGTGTGTCGTCGTCGGTCTCGATAGATCGCTGTCTGTACATATACGCCGCGACGGCGAACGCAATCCCGGCCCCCATGTTCCCGAGAAGGTGCTCGGAGAAATTCAGCAGGTCCGGCAAGAAGAGGTTCTCGAAGTTCGTCGCAAACGCGGCGAAGAGCAAAAACCCGTACGGGAGGACGAACAACTGTGAGACCTTCCCGTAGTACAGTGCCACCGGAACGAGTCCGATTGCCGCGACGATCAACACGACAAACGCCTGCGGATCCATTCCGAATACCACCATTTTATTTCCTGCCTCCGATTTCGCTGATTCTGTGTGTCATGTGCTACACGCAGCAAGTCTGCAGCGTGCCATACAAACCCCAGGACTAAATTATCATATATGATACTATCCGCGGCAGCGAGAGAGTCCCGCTCTTCCCGTGAGAGACGAGTGCATACCGGTCGACGTAACTTTTGATACTTCTCAGCCAGACGTTTCCGGCTGAAAGTATCAGGGCTTACGTCGACCGGTATACCGACGCTCTGTCGAAACCGAGGACCGAACAGGGCGGGCGTGAATCGCGTCCACTATCAGGTGGATGGAATATCAGGCGGGCTTTTGTTCTGTCATCGAGTGGACGTGTGAGATCTCGAACCGGGCGCCGCCGCCGGGGTTCTCGATCACCTCGATGGTCCAGTCGTGGCTCTGGACGACGTCGGCGACGATAGCCAGGCCGTAGCCGGTGCCGTCCGACGTGCCGGTTACGCCCTGTTCGAAGATGCTGTCGTGGATCTTCTCGGGGACGCCGGAGCCATCGTCCTCGACGTAGAATCCGTCTGCGTGGACGCCGACACGGACCCTCACGTCCTCACCGCCGTGTTCGACGGCGTTCCGGAAGAGGTTCTCGAACAGTTGCTGGAGGCGGGTCGAGTCGGCCTCGATAGTGGTGTCGTCTGCCACCGACAGCGTCGCCGACTTCGTGTTCAGGTTCGTCCAGGCGTCCCTGGCGGCAACCGCCAGCGACACCGGCTGGCGGTCGACCTCCTGGTTGCCGCGGG
Organism: uncultured Halobacteriales archaeon; assembly: GCA_964471665.1. Taxonomy (GTDB): domain Archaea; phylum Halobacteriota; class Halobacteria; order Halobacteriales; family Haloarculaceae; genus SW-9-67-25. The sequence goes on from CAYYHG010000014.1 coordinate 14,926, forward strand.
CGCGGGCGAGGAGATCCTCGATGAGTGTCTCCATCCGGCCGAGCGCGTCGCCGACCGCCTCGAGGTGGTCGACGTCGCCCGTGTCGTGTGCCATCTCCGTCCGCGCGGCGGCGACGTGCAGCGGGTTGCGGAGGTCGTGGGAGACGGTACTCGCGAAGTCGTCGAGGCGTTCGTTTCGCTGTTCGAGCTGTCGTTCCCGTTCGGCGCGGGCCATCGCCGACTCGACGGCAGCCGCGAGGACCCGGAACAGTTCCACGTCCGTCTCGTCGAAGGCTCTCTTCTCGTCGGCGTAGGTGCCCAGCAGGCCGTACTCGCCAAGCGGGACCAGCAGCGACGAGGCGACGTCGCCGGGGTGGTGGGACGTCGGCGTGGTGGCTGCCACCGCGTCGACGACCCGCTGTTTGCCCTCGGCGTAGGCCTGCCAGGCCAGCCCACTCCCGGGTTCGACGGGCTGGACCTCGTCGACACGCCCGGCGACCGCTTCCGAGTAGGCCAGCGGTTCCAGCCGCCGGCGCGTCCCGTCGTACCGCCAGCAAATCGTCAGCGGGAAGCCCAGTACGTCCACGGCCGCCCCGACTGTATCCTGTGCGATGTCGGTCTCGGACTCGGAGACGATGAGCCGCTGGGTCCGCTCGTGGAGTGACTCCAGTTTGTGCTGGAGGCGCATCCTCTCGGTGATGTCCCTGAGAAACACCGACAGCCCGTCCTCGGAGGGGTAGGCGTTGACTTCGAACCAGCTGTCCTGTGGCTGGTAGTGCTCTTCGAAACTCACCGGTTCCTGTGTGTCCATCGCCTCGGTGAACCCGTAGTAGAAGTCGCTACTGATCGCCGCGGGGAAGACGTCCCAGAACCGCTCGCCGACCACGTCGTCGGCGTCGACGTCGAGCAGCGACTCCGTGCGGCTGTTGAGGACGACGAGCCGTTCGTCGGTATCGAGCACAAAGAAGGCGTCGGTGACGCGCTCGATGGTGTTCTCGAACCGATCGCGCGTCGCCTCGATCTCGGTCTGGTAGGCCTTGCGGTCGGAGATGTCGCGGACGAAACACCGTAACCCGCCTCTGCCGTCCGGGGCGACGCGCACCCGCAACCAGTCACCTTCCGGCGTCTGGAACTCCGCCGACCCGGGTTCGCCGGCCTCGCCCACGCCCTCGCAGGCTGTCTGGAACGCCGTCTCGTCGGCCGGCGGGAAGACCTCCGTCAGAGGTCGCCCGAGCGCGTCCGCGAGGCCGGTACCCACCCAGTCCTCGAGTCCGGAATCCCACGCGGTCACGCGGCGCTGGGCGTCGACAGCCAGGTAGGCGTCCATTCCCTGGAAGACCGGCCGTGTCCAGTCACCGCTCCTGGTGGTGGCGTCGACGGCGGTCGTGTCGCTGTTCCCGTCGACTGCGGTCAGCACCCGGTCGGCCGCCTCGACCGGGTCCGTCCCCGGATAGAGGTGGTAGTGGTCGATCGACTCCGGCACCGCAGCGACCTCGTCGGTGAGATCAAACACCGGCACCGGTTCCCCGGCCGCGTCGACCGCGTCGAGGACCGCCTGGAGGCTCGCCGCGTCGAGCGTCCCGCCAGCGAGGACCGCGTCGATCCGGTCGTCCTCGAGGACCGGTTCGAGGCTGTCGGCCGGCGCCGTGACGATCCGCAGGTCGCGCTCCACGTGCTGGTCCAGAAACTCCGCCGCGTCGAGCGCGCGCGACGGATCCCCGACGTAGCAAAGTCCAATGGCCGTCACGTCACTCCTCCGTTCGAGGTGTCGATATATAACCGTTCCCACTCTTGTCACGACGGGCTTTGCGGCGAATCCGACACCGTTCACTGTCGGCTCGCCCCGGTGAGCGTCTCCGGGGCCTCGGAGTGGTGACCTCCTGTGTGTCCGGTCGACAGTATAAGATGGCTCGGGCCGCGTATCCGAGATGTGTCGACACCCGAGTGCAGGGTCGTCCTCGTCCGCCACGGCGAGACGGCCTGGAACCGCGAGGACCGTGTCCAGGGGTGGGCAGCCACTGGACTCACCGACCGCGGCCGCGAGCAGGCCCGCGACCTCGGGGCGCACCTCGCGTCGACGTACGACTTCGGGCGCGTCGTCGGCTCGGACCTCCGGCGGACCCGCGAGACGGCCCTGCGTCTCCACGAAGAAGGCGTCGAACCCGCCCCGGAGTACTCGCGGTGCTGGCGCGAGCGGGACTTCGGCGTCTACCAGGGGTTCCTCAGCGAGGAACTGTTCGGCGCACACCCCGAGTTCGGGGCCGGGTCCGGGAACCTGGGCGTGCGGGCGACTCCCCGTGGCGGCGAGAGTCTGCTCGACCTGCGCGAGCGCGTGCTGGCGGGCTGGGACCGCCTGCTCGCCGACGCGGCCGAGTCGGCGACGGTCCTCGTGGTCACGCACGGCGGTCCGATCTACACGCTGCTCGGACACTTCGAGGGCGTCCCGCTGTCGACCGCGTTCCGAAAATACACACACGACAACTGCGGGCTCACCGAGGTCCACGTCACGGGTGAGGCACCCTCCGGGGTTCGGATCGTCCGGGAGAACGAGCGGGCCGCCGACTGATACTGCCGGCGATAACTACGGGGAGATATTCGAGACCCGTAACCGGAGTATCATACTGGCGGCTATAACTTCGTGAAGATATTCGGCGCCCCGGGGTGCCGATACTGCTCACGGGCTTATAGCCGACAGTATCAGAAGTACGAGAGGCCGTCGAAGACGAACAGGAACCAGTAGATCTGGACGATCCCCGCAACCACGAGCGCCCCGCCGGCGAGTCGCGTGATCAGGCGCGTGTTCGAGGTGAGGCGCTTGAGCAGGGTGTCCTTGCCGAGTGCAGTGAGGACGGTGACACCGACCAGCAACACGACCATCCCGGCGGCGTAGGCACCGAAGACCGTGAACGCCTGTGTCGGTCCGGCGAGTGCCTGCGTGGCGACACCCACGAAAAGCGGGCCGGTACAGCCGGCCGCGGCGGCGGCGTAGACGATCCCGAACCCGAAGAAGCCAGCCGGACCCCGGCGACGCTCGGGCAACCGGACGTGTGCGAACGCGCCAGTCGCCTTCCCGCTGAGCATGACCAGTCCCAGTGTGATGAGGACCGCACCCGCGACCACCTCGAGGATGGCGATGTCGCCGAGAAACCGGGTCCCGACGAAGAACACGACCGCGGCCAGCACGCCAAAGACCACGAGAAATCCCAGGCTCGTGACCAGCGACACCAGTACGGCGCGACGCAACCGGGCCGGCCACGTGTCCGAGACCGACTCGTCATCCTGGCCCAGGAAGTACGCGATGTACCCCGGGAGCAACGGGAACGCACAGGGAGCGAAAAACGTCGCCGTTCCCAGACTGAACGCGAAGCCGACGAGGCCGAGATCGACCACGGCTACGCCCCCCGTGCCGGCTGTTCGGCCAGTCTCATGCTCGTGCCTCCGCTACCTGTTCGAGGATGTCCTCGGCGGGCGAGAGCCCGCTGTGGCGCCACACCTCCGAGCCGCCCGCGTCGAGCACGATCATCGTCGGGATCCGCGTGACGTCGTACTCCTGGAAGGCTTTCAGCTGCGTGTCCTGGGCGACCGGCCAGGTCCCCTCGTACTCCGTCCAGAAGTCCCTGATGACTCCGGGATCCTCTTCCTGACTCATCGAGATGAGGTGCAGGTCGGGGTTCTCGGACTGGACGGTTCGCAACTCCTCCATCTGTGGCTTGCAGGGCGCACACCAGGTCGCGAAGAAATCAAGCAGCGCTGGCTCGCCCGCCGGCTTGACGACGACCGGGTCGCCGGGCGACCCGCCGACGGAGAGCGTCTCCAGTTGCAACCCCTCGGGCGTGGGTGTCGGGGTTTCCGCCTCCGGAGCGTCGTCGCTGCCCCCCGCCTCACCTCCGTCACCTCCGTTACCTCCGTCGCCGTCCCGGCCCAGACAGCCCGCGAGACCGCCTGTCGCCGCGGCACCGGCCAGGCCGACGACGGAGGCCGTCCGTGCGAGGAACGCTCGCCGGGTCCGTCGGTCGGGTGACTCGTTCATAGCTCTACAAGGGTCGGCGGGTACAAAAGCCGTATTGCGCCTGTGGCTGCCGGTCACACAACCCCGGTCGGTGAAACGAGCGTTTGATCCAAGTCAACCACCCCGCGCACGGTGGCGTGGGGCTTGTCATACTGTCGGCTATAACTTCGTGGAGATATTCGGCACCCCGGGGTGCCGATACTGCTCACGGGCTTATAGCCGACAGTATCAGTGAACTCATAGTGATTGTTGTAACGAATTATAGCAATCACTATCACGACGGAACGAGGGGTCTATCAGCACACAGTCGAAGAACAGGTATGCACGTTGCCGTCCTCGGTGCTGGCTACGCCGGCGTCAGCCTGGCACGCACACTGGAGCGAACGCTGCCCGACGACGTCGCCATCACTGTCGTCGACGAGCGCGAGACCCACGTCGTTCAGCACCTGATCCACCGCCTGGTCCGCCACCCCTCGCTGGCCGAGGAACTGACCGTCCCGATCGACGACCTGTTGGGCCGTGCCGACCACCGACAGGCGCGGGTGACCGGCCTCGGTGCCGACGCCGGCGAGGTGAGCCTCGACGGTGGCTCGCTCGCGCACGATTTCGGCGCAGTCTGTCTGGGCGCACGGACCGCCACCTACGGCATCCCCGGCGTCGAGGACCACGCGACGCCGCTCAAGCGTCCCCGCCACGCCGAGCGGATCCGGTCCGACTTTCTGGAGGTGTGTGACCGCCACGGCCGGGCAGTGGTCGTCGGCGCCGGGCTGTCCGGCGTCCAAGCGGCCGGCGAACTCGCCGACCTGTCCCGCGAGGAGGGGGCCGACGCCGAGGTCCGACTGCTCGAACAACAGGAGACGGTGGCGCCGAACTTCCCCGCGAACTTCCAGCGGGCCGTCGGCGAGGAACTGGCAGACCGCGGAGTCCGCGTCGAGACTGGCCGGACGGTCGAAGCCGTCGACGGGGAGGCTGTCACCCTGTCTGACGGCTCTCTGGCGTACGACCAGCTGGTCTGGACGGGTGGCATCGCGGGCGGCGAGGCTACCGACGGCGAGCGCCCGCAGGTGCGGGCGAACCTCCGGCTCGGCGAGCGGACCTTCGCTGTCGGCGACACGGCCCGGGTCGTCGACGCCGACGGCCAGCCGGCCCCGGCGAGTGCACAGACTGCTGTCAGGCAGGCCGACGTCGCGGCCACGAACATCGAGCGGCTGGTCGCACACCACCGGAACGGCGGTGACTTCGAACCCCGCTTGGAACGGTACCGCTACGACGAACTCGGCTGGCTGGTCAGCGTCGGCGACGGCACCGTCGCGCAGGTCGGCCCGACCGTTCTCCGCGGGGCCGCCGCGAAGGCGCTCAAGACGACCGTCGGGGCGGGCTATCTCGCCTCGGTCGGCGCGATCCGGAACGCCTCAGAACTGGCCTGGGAGGAAGTCGCCACGCCGAAGTCGTGAGAATCGCCACGTTCCGACACACTAATACCACCAGCGCAGACACATACAACCGTGACAGATATCGCCCGCCTGCGTGACAGCACGCAGATCCTCCTCCCGATCGGTGCCCTCGAAGGCATTCGTGAGGACCTCGAAGAGCGGTTCGTCGTGACGGTCTGTCGGGAGGACGAGCGGGTGCGGATCATCGGCAGTCCCGTCGAGATCAAGGGCGTCAGCGAGTTTCTCGCCCGGAACGGCGTGGCGGTCGCGTAGCAGGGACGAAAAGCAATTCTTAACACCGCACGCACGGACCTCCAGACATGGCTGAAACGATAGAAGTCCTCGTTCCTGGCGGTCAGGCCGATCCGGGGCCGCCGCTGGGCCCGGAACTCGGGCCGACGCCGGTGGACGTGCAGGCGGTCGTCGGAGAGATCAACGACCAGACGGAGGCGTTCGACGGGACGGAGGTCCCGGTCACGGTCAGTTACGAAGCCGACGGTTCCTTCGAGATCGAGATCGGCGTCCCGCCGACGGCCGAACTCATCAAGGACGAGGCCGGCTTCGAGACCGGGAGCGGCGAACCCCAGGAGGAGTTCGTCGCCGACCTCTCGGTCGATCAGATCAGGCAGATCGCCGAACAGAAACACCCCGACCTGCTCTCCTACGACCTCCGGAACGCCGCCAAGGAAGTCGTCGGCACCTGCACCTCGCTGGGTGTGACAATCGAAGGCGAGAACCCACGGGAGTTCAAAGAGAGGATCGACGCCGGCGAGTACGACGACGTGTTCGCGGACGAGGCGACAGCGTAGGCGCCGAACACCAGAGAATCGAGCGAAGCCAGGTTTCGGTTCGACGCTTTTAAATGTCGCATCGTCTTCTACCCAGACGAGACAGGCATCGCCTGTTTCACTGACCCGTAGGAGCCACAGGCGCACTACGGAGGTGAACGATGGCAGATCAGGACATAGAGCAAGCAGTAACTCGTGCACTCGAGTCGGCCCCGCCGCGGAACTTCCGCGAGACGGTCGACCTCGCGATCAATCTGCGCGATCTAGACCTTGACGATCCGTCGAATCGTGTCGACGAGAGCGTCGTTCTCCCGGAAGGGACCGGACAGGAGACAGCGATCGTCGTCTTTGCAGAGGGCGAAACCGCTGTCCGTGCCGAGGAGGTCGCCGACGACGTCCTCGACAGCGACGAGCTCGCAGACCTCGGCGACGACCAGGACGCGGCCAAGGACCTCGCCGAGGCGACCGACTTCTTCATCGCCGAAGAGGGGATGATGCAAAACATCGGGCGCTACCTGGGGACCGTCCTCGGTCCCCGGGGGAAGATGCCCGATCCGCTCGCCCCCGACGACGACGTCGTCGAGGTCGTCGAGCGGCTCAGGAACTCGGTGCAGCTCCGCAGCGGAGACCGGCGCACCTTCCACACCCGTGTCGGCGCAGAGGACATGTCCGCCGAGGAGATCGCCGACAACATCGACGTGATCCTCAGGCGACTCCAGGCCGACCTGGAGAAAGGGCCGCTGAACATCGACGACGTCTACGTGAAGACGACGATGGGGCCCGCGGTGGAGGTGGCCTGAGATGAGCGTCGACAGCGAACGAAAGACCGAGACGATTCCCGAGTGGAAACGCGAGGAAGTCGACGACATCGTGTCCTTCCTCGACCGGTACGACAGTGTGGGCGTCGTGGGCATTACCGGTATTCCCAGCCGACAGCTACAGGAGATGCGACGGGACCTCCACGGCACCGCCGAGTTGCGCGTCTCGCGCAACACGCTGCTCGAACGCGCACTCGAGTCGGTCGGCGATGGACTCGAAGACCTCGTCGGCTACGTGGGCGGGCAGGTCGGTCTCATCGGCACCAGCGAGAACCCCTTCGGGCTCTACCGGCAACTGGAGGCCTCGAAGACGTCGGCACCGATCAACGCCGGCGAGACTGCCCCTAACGACATCGTCGTCCCCGAGGGCGACACCGGTATCGATCCCGGGCCGTTCGTCGGGGACCTCCAGAGCGTCGGCGCCAGTGCCCGCATCGAGGACGGCTCGATCCGGGTGCTGGAGGACTCGACGGTCCTGGAGGCCGGTGGCGACGTCTCGTCGGATCTCGCGAACGTCCTCTCCGAACTGGGCATCGAGCCAAAAGAGGTCGGACTGGACCTGAGTGGCGTCTACGCCGACGGCATTCTGTTCGAACCGGCCGACCTCGAACTCGACATCGAGGAGTACCGCACGGACGTCTCGGCGGGGGTCGCACGGGCGCGGAACCTCGCGGTCAACGCCAGCTATCCGACCGCGGCGACGCTCCCGTCGCTGCTCGCGAAAGCGACCACGGAGAGCAAGAGTCTCGCCCTGTACGCTGGCGTCGAGGATCCCGACGTCATGCCGGACCTCGTCAGCAAGGCAGACGCGCAGGTCCGCGCGATCGCCGCGCAGATCGACGACACGGTGGCCCTGCCCGAGGAACTGCAGGACGTTACCCCGGACGCCGCCGGGGCGGACGAGGAGACCGACACGGCGGACACTGACGAATCGGACGACGACCAACCTTCCGAGGACGCCGACGCCGACGCCGAAGACGAAGACGAGGACGACGGAGACGACGGCGGTGACGCCGGCGACGCCCTCGGAGACATGTTCGGAGACTAACAATGGAGTACGTGTACGCAGCACTCATACTGAACGAATCGGGCGCAGAGATCAACGAAGAGAACCTGACGAACGTCCTGGGCGCGGCGAGCGTCGACGTGGAGGAGTCCCGCGTCAAGGCCCTCGTTGCGGCCCTCGAGGACGTCAACATCGACGAGGCCGTCGAGGAGGCCACTGCGGTGCCGGCAACGACCGGCGGCACAGCGCCGCCCGCAGCCGAGACAGACGAACCCGAGGACGAGGAGGAGGACGCCGCCGAAGAAGAACAAGAGGCTGCCGGCGACGACCAGGACGACGAGGACGACGACGAGGCGGCCGGCGAAGGCCTCGGCGAACTGTTCGGCTGATCGCGATCCGTCGAGCAGGACGCTTCTTCTGTCGCTTCGGGCGAGTGACGTCTCCACGCGCGCCCGGAGGTTCAAGTACCAGCACGGGACCACCCCGGCCCGGTGAGCGCGGGACTGGTCGAGGTGGTAGTCACGCCGGAGACCACAGCGACGGGGCTGGCGTTCGTCGCCGGCGGGATCGCGCTCGGGACGGCCAGCGGGCTGACGCCCGGACTCCACGCGAACAACTTCGCGCTCCTGCTCGCCGCGTTCGCGGGGCTGTTGCCGGGGCCGCCGCGGTACGTCGGCGCCGCGATGCTCGCTGCGGGCGTCACCCACACGTTCCTCGACGTCGTGCCGGCACTGGCGCTCGGCGTTCCGGACCCGGCGATGGCTGCGACGGCACTTCCGGGTCACCGGCTCGTTCTCCAGGGACGGGGACGGGAGGCATTGCGGCTGTCCGCCGTCGGAAGCGCGCTCGCGGTTGCGTTCGCGGTGGTGCTGGCGCTCCCGGTGACGGCAGCGATGGAGCGTGCGTACCCGACGATACGGACCCACCTCTCTCTCGTGCTCGGGGCCGTCGTGATCGGGCTCGTCGCCACAGAACACACGACGCGAGCGCGGGTGGGCGCGACGCTCGCGCTGGGGGCCAGCGGCGCGCTCGGGCTTTCGACGCTGGACCTTCCCGCAAACGGTGTTCTCCCGAGTGGCGGGATGCTCGCGCCGCTGTTCGCCGGCCTGTTCGGTGCGCCGATCCTGGTCGAGGCGCTGGGAGGATCCGGTGTGCCGCCACAGGCCGACCCGACCGTCGTTCCCTCGCGGCGGACCGTCGCTGCGGTGGCGTTCGTGGGGACCGCCGCCGGTGCCATCGTCGGCTATCTGCCCGGGATCTCCAGTGCGATTGCCGCGACTGGCGCGCTGATCGCCCTCCCCACGCGCGGGCCACGTGCCTTCGTCGTCGCGACCAGCGGCGTCAATACGGCCAACACGATCTTCGCACTCTTTGCCCTGGTCGCACTCGGGACCCCCCGGACAGGGGTGCTGGTCGCACTCGACGAGACGGGCGTCCCCATCGAGTTGCCCCTGCTGTTGGCGAGTATCGGTATCGCCGCCTCGACGGCGTTTTTCCTCGTGCTGGTCGTCGGCGACCGGTACCTCGCGGCCGTCGGGGCCGTCGACAACACCCGGCTGTCGCTGTCAGTGCTGGCGCTTCTGTGTCTGCTGGTCTTTCTACTGACCGGGCTCCGGGGCGTGGGTGTGTTCGTCGCCAGTGCCCTCGTCGGGTTGATCCCCGCCCGGTTCGGTGCCCGCCGGGCGACCTGCATGGGTGTGTTGCTCGTTCCCCTGGCCCTGGGCCCGTAGGAATCCGGGAGAAGGGGGACAGCCGGGACGTAGCCCTTAACCATGTGCCACGACAAGAACTGGTATCATGACCGACGACCCGGAAGACCACTCCTTCTCGGAGGGGCAGGGCTTCGAGGACCCCTACGACGCGTTCGACATCGACCCGCCGGAACTGGCGGTCGAGGCCGGCGAAGTCGATCCCGTCGATTCGCGGGTGATAGCGGACGCGCTGGACCGGGAACAGTTCCCCGCCGACCGGGTCGACGCCGAGTCGCTCGTCGACGTGGGGATCGACTACATGCGGATCAACCGCCACGAGCAGGCCACGGAGAGCCTCGAGCGGGCCGCCCGCTTCGCCGAGGACGACCGCGTCGAACAGGAGGCGCGGGTGAACAAGGGTGTCGCCCACGCGGAACTCGAGGAGTACGACGCCGCCATCGGGGCCTACCGCGAAGCACTGGACATCGACGACGAGTCCGAGCACGCCGCGACCGCGGAGACGAATCTCGCGTCTGCCCTCTGGGAGTTCGGCCGGACCGAGGAGGCGCTGGAACACGCCGGTCGCGCCGTGGAGATCGACCCACGCTTCGGCCAGGCCTGGTACAACCGGGGCTTTTTCCTCAACGAGCGTGGCCTCGCCGAGGACGCGCTGAACTGCTTCGACAACGCCATCCGCCTGGGATTCAGGAACGCCGAACTCCTGGAGGAGAAGGCGGTCGCGCTGGAACGACTCGGGGAAGACGAGCGCGCCGAGTCGGTGGCCGAGGAGGTCCAGCAGCTCCGCGAGCAAGAAGAGGAGCAGCTGGTCGAGTGAACTGGTGGTGACACTCGGGGATGCCAGCGCTACTGCTGACCGAACGCCAGACAGAGGAAGGGACGCTCGTCTCTGTCTGTGACGCCGACGTGCTGGGCGAGACGTTCGAGAACGGCGACGTCTCTCTGACGGTCGATCCCGGCTTCTACGAGGGCGAACAGGCCGACGAGGACGCCGTCGTGGCGAGTCTCGCCCGGTGCAGCGTCGCCAACATCGTCGGCACCCGCTCTGTCGGCCTGGCTATCGAACACGGCTTCGTCGTCGAGGAGAACGTCCTGGATTTCGACGGCACGCGCCACGCCCAGTTGCTGTGGCTGTAGACCTCAATCCTTATCTTTCCCGTGTCGCTAGCTGGTGGTAATGGAGTCCCCGTACGACATCCTGCTCGTCGATACCGACGCCGACGAGGAGGCGATCGAGCGGGCATACAGAGAACGGGTAAAGCGAGCCCACCCCGACCAGGGGGGATCGGTCGAGGAGTTCCGTGCCGTCAGGACGGCCTACGAACAGCTCAAAGCCGAGGCCAACGGCGACGGAACGTTCCCCGAAGAAGGGACAGCCGACGGGGACGCCGACGAGTCCGGCACACGGGAGTACGCGGCCACCTCCCAGGTCACGTATCTGAACTACGACGTGATCGTCGACCACGGCTGGGACATCGACGATTCCACACTCTTCGAGAAGGCGGCCGGCGCGGATCTGGACGAGGACGACTACGGCCAGTTCCGGGTCGACCCCGGCGAGTCGCTGCTCGAGGCCGCCGAGAACCGCGGGTACGTCTGGCCGTTTGCCTGTCGCGGCGGGGCCTGTGCGAACTGCGCGATCAAACTCGTCGAAGGGGAACTGTCGATGCCGGTCAACCACATCCTCCCCGTCGAGTTGATGGACGAGGGTATCCGCCTCTCCTGTAACGGCATCCCTATCACTGACGAACTGACGGTCGTCTACAACGTCAAGCACATGCCGGAACTGGAGGACCTTCTGTTGCCTCCACGGCCGTTCAGGCAGGCACACGTGGACTGATACTGCTGCGACAGGCCCGTGAGCTATATCGGCGCTCCAGGGTGCCGAATACCTCCACGACGTTGTAGCCGGCAGTGCTATTCCCAGGTCGCGCCGGGGTTCGTCACGGCACCGTTGGCGGCAGAGCCGAAGTCACGCGTGTACTTGGCGAGCACGCCGTTCGTGTACTGGGGTTCGGGGTCGTGGTCTGCCAGTCGGCGCTCTATTTCCTCGTCCGGGAGGTCCACCTCGAGGGTCCGGTCGGGGATGTCGACCGTGACGGTGTCGCCGTCCTCGAGTGCGCCGATGGGGCCGCCGGCGTAGGCCTCCGGGGCGACGTGGCCGATCATCGGCCCCCGGGTTGCCCCCGAGAACCGTCCGTCGGTGATGAGTGCGACGTCGTCCTCGTGGCCCTGCCCGACCACGGCGGCGGTCACGCCGAGCATCTCGCGCATCCCCGGTCCGCCCTGGGGACCCTCGTTGCGGATGACGATGACGTCACCCGACTCGATGTGTCCCTCCTGGACGTATTCCATGGCCGCCTCCTCGTCCTCGAAGACGCGGGCGGGGCCCTCGTGGTGGAACGCGTCGTCGCCGGTGACCTTCAACACGCCACCGTCGGGCGCGAGGTTCCCCGTGAGAATCTTGATCGCGCCCTCCGCCTGTTTCGGTTCGTCGACGGTGTACAGGAAGTCGGCCTCGATTTCGTCCTCGGGCGGCAGTCGGCCCTCCGCTTCGAGGCGTTCGAGTTCCTCGGCGATTGTCCGGCCGGTGACCGTGAGGGCGTC
>CAYYHG010000015.1:0-27051 GCA_964471665.1 uncultured Halobacteriales archaeon
GCGGGAAACACGCCCGCAACATGAGCGGCGGCGAACAGCAGATGCTCGCCATCGCCCGGGCGCTCGCGGCGAACCCGCGGCTGATGTTGCTCGACGAACCCTTCGAGGGACTCGCTCCCTACATCGTCCGCCGGCTCGAGGACATCATCGCCGACATCAACGCGGATCGCGACATCGCCGTGTTGCTGGTCGAGCAGAACGTCGCCGCCGCGGTGGCCGTCGCCGACCGCCACTACATTCTCGACGAGGGACGGATCGTCGAGTCCGTCTCGACCGAGCGGTTGCGCGAGGACGACGACCTCCGACAGCAGTATCTCGGGGTGTGATACCGTCGGCTGTACGCGCCCGAGCAACAGCGGGACTCCGGGTCCGAACCTTCTTTTCGGTAGCCGGACTGACGTACACACATGACGACATTCGACGCCGGGTCCGTCACGCTCGAGAAGGTCCGGGACCACGTCTGGGAGATCCCACAGTCCGGCGAGATGCGCGTCCCAGCGCGGGTTCTCGCCAGCGAACAACTCCTGGAGGAAATCAAACAGGACAAGACCCTCCAGCAACTCCAGAACACGACCCACCTGCCCGGGGTACAGGAGTACGCGCTCTGTATGCCCGACGGCCACCAGGGGTACGGCTTTCCCGTCGGCGGCGTCGCCGCCATCGACGCCGAAGACGGCTGTATCAGCCCCGGAGCGGTGGGCTACGACATCAACTGTCTCCCGGGGGAGACGGAGGTGCAACTCTCGTTCGGTCGGCGAACGCGGATCGAGGACCTCGAGACACGTTTCGAACGCGAGCGCGCGGTGGTGGCTGGGGAGACGCTCGTCGACTCGCCGATCCGACTGTTCACTGCCTCCGGAGAACGAGACGTCTACCAGGTCGAGACGGCAACGGGCGAACACATCGAGGCGACAGCGGATCACCCGTTTCGTACGCCCGACGGAATGTGTGAACTCGACGGCCTCGAACCAGGGGATACTGTCTCAGTCCGGCCGTTCCGGGGACTCGAACACGAGGAGCCACCGGAGGTGACGCTGCTCGGCGAGGAGGACTTCGCCGACCAGAAGCCACAGATCCGCCGGGTGCTGACCGACCGTGACGTCCTGCCGCTGACGACTGCCGACGAGACGTTTCACCGGTTACTGAAAATCATCGGGTTCTTCACCGGCGACGGATCGTTCGACGACGAGGGAGAGACGCACTTCTACGGCGATCCGGAGGACCTCGAACGGATCCGCGAAGACATCGAGGCAATCGGGTTCGAACCGTCGAGAGTCTGCTCGCGCGAGCACAGCCAGGAGACAGACGACAACTCGCTCGAGACAATCGAGTACAGTTTCAAGACGACCGCAGCGGCGTTCCGGTTGCTCCTCCAGAAACTCGGCGCGCCAGTCGGGGAGAGAGCAGCGTCGGGATTCACGACGCCGTGGTACTTCGACGAACTCACAGACTGGCAGAAGGCACTGTACTACGCTGCGTATTTCGGCGCCGAAATGAGCACGCCAGCGACTCGACACGACGAGACTCTCCACTGTCCGACAGTCTCACAGAACAGGACTGCCGAGACAGTCGACGCCGGCAGACAGTTTTTCCGGGATATCACGGACTTCCTCTCCGGGATCGGGATCGAGACCAACAGCGTCGATGAATTCGAGACCGATCCGAACGACGATAGAGATGTCGTTCGCCTCCGCTGGGGGATCAAAAACGACACCGAGAATCTCCGCCGGTTTTTCGCCACGATCGGCTACCGGTACAGCCGGACAAAACAGGAGAGAGCGGTCAAAGCCATCCAGTATCTCGAGACCAGGGAGCGCGAACTCCGGGGGCGCGAATCGATCGCTGCAGAAGCACGCACACTCGCGGACGGCGGTACGTCCGCTGCAGATAGTAACTCGGAGTTCGACAGCAACAGCCGGTTCGTCGAAGGAGGTCTCTGGAGCGGTCGGTCGGAACGCCCCCGTCCCGGCGAGGAGTTCACGGGATTCGAGGCGTTTTGCGAGAACTGCGAGGTCGGTGCGGACATGACAGTCGAAGCCGAGATCGTGGCGATCGAAGAGGCTGGCACGAAACCGGTCTACGACATCGGCGTCGAACACGGAGCACACAATTTCCTCGCCGACGGGTTCGTCGTCTCGAACTGCGGGGTCCGCATGATGCGGACGAACCTCACGTACGACGACCTCCGTGGTCGCGAGGAGGAACTCGTGGACAAACTCTTCGCGAACATCCCCACGGGACTGGGTGGCGGTGGCGTCCACGAGGGTTCCAAGGCAGACATCGAGAGCGTCCTCGAACGCGGGGTCGACTGGGCGCTCGAGGAGGGGTACGCGGTCGAATCGGACCTCGCACACTGCGAGGACGAGGGACGCCGGCCCGACGCGGACGCCTCGAAGGTTTCCCAGAAGGCAAAGGACCGCGGCAAAAACCAGATCGGCAGCCTGGGCAGCGGCAACCACTTCCTGGAGGTCCAGCGCGTGACCGACGTCTACCGCGAGGGCGTCGCCGCCGAGTTCGGCCTCGAGGAAGACCAGATCGTTGTCCTCATCCACTGTGGGTCGCGGGGGCTTGGCCACCAGGTCTGTACGGACTACCTGCGTGACATCGAACAGACCCACCAGGGACTGTTGAACCAGTTGCCAGACAAGGAACTCGCGGCGGCCCCTGCAGGCTCGCAACTGGCCGGGGACTACTACGCGGCGATGTGTGCGGCGATCAACTTCGCGTGGGTCAACCGCCAGCTCGTGACACACCAGACCAGGCGGGTCTTCGACCAGGTGTTCGACCGCTCCCGGCGGGAACTGGAGATGGATCTCCTGTACGACGTGGCCCACAACATCGCAAAGAAGGAGGTCCACGACATCGACGGCGAGGAAACGGAGGTGTACGTCCACCGGAAGGGGGCGACGCGTGCATTCCCGGCCGGCCGGCCGGAAGTGCCCGCAGCCTACCGGGACGTGGGCCAGCCGATCATCATCCCCGGGAGCATGGGTGCGGGTAGTTACATCCTCCGGGGTGGCGAGAACTCCCTGGACGAGACGTTCGGGTCGACCGCCCACGGCGCCGGGCGGCTGATGTCGCGCACGCAGGCCAAACAGGAGTACTGGGGCGAGGACGTGAAAGACGACCTGCGCGAGCAGGACCACATCTACGTCAAGGCCCAGAGCGGCGCGACCGTCGCCGAGGAGGCGCCTGGCGTCTACAAGGACGTCGACGAGGTGGTGCGGGTCTCCGACGCGCTGGGGATCGGCGACCGCGTCGCGCGGACCTTCCCGGTCTGCAACATCAAGGGGTGAGCGCGCGGCTCAGCCGCCGGACCAGTCCCCGAGGACTGTCTCGGTGTCGTTTTGGACGTGGACGACACTGACGTTTGCCTCCTCGGTGACAGTGGCCCCGTAGGCGTTGGCCTCGGTGAGCTGGACGCGGTCGCCCTGCGAGATGGTGGCTGTCTCGTTCAGCCCCGCGAGTGTGGCCCAGGTGACGTCGTTCGAGCCACTGATCACGACGTTGCTCGCCCGGAGTGGGTCCCCGTCCTCGTACGTGATCAGCATGGCCTCGCGCTGGGGGAGGTGATTGAAGGACAACTCGGCGTCGAGTTCCTCGTCCGTGTCCGCGATCAGCACGCCGACACCGATGGAGGCAGTGACAACGACGGTGAGCACCACGAGGACGGCCACGCTGGCGCCCTCGGACACTCCCCGGTCGTCGAATCCGCGGGCTGCCGTCTCGGTGGGCGCGTCGGGCGGTGCCATTCGACAGGAGGATTATCGAGGGACGGGTAAATGTCGTTCGGTGGGCCGGCCGCCGGGGGCGGGAAAGTCATTAGTTCTGGCGAGGCGATGACCGAGACATGATAGACGAGACAGCCGAGGAGATCGCAGACATGCAGACCCACAGTTCCTCGGCCGTCGCGATCAAGGCCGCGCGGGCGCTCCGGGAACTGACAGACCGGGAGTTCCCGACGGTCGAGGAGTACGTCCGGACGCTCGAACGCAACAGTAGCGCGCTCCAGCGGGCCAATCTCTCCCACGCGTCGCTGCACACCAGCCAGTACGACATCGTCGCCGCCGTCCGGGAGGCCGATCCCGACTCCGTCGCGGACGCACAGGAACGGACTCTCGAAGCCATCGAACGGGTCGTCGACCGCGTCCAGACGGGCAAACAGCGGGCCAGCGAGGAGGCCGTACCGCTGCTCGCCGGCGCGGACACACTCCTCACGCACGACTACTCGACGACAGTGCTTGCGGCGATCACGGAAGCCGTCGCGGGCGGCGCCTCGTTTACCATCTACGTCACCGAAGCACGGCCACGGTATCTCGGCCGGAAGATGGCACGCCGCCTCGCGGACCTCGACGGCGTCGAGACACGTCTCGTCGTCGATTCGGCGAACGGCCACTTCCTGCCAGAGTGTGACCGGGTCGTCGTGGGGATGTCCTGTATCGTCGACGAGACGCTGTACAATCGCGTGGGCACCTATCCGATCGCCGCGACGGCGGTGGACGTCGGCGTGCCCGTTACGGTGGTGGGATCGGCAGCCAAGATCGTCGACTCCGGGTTCGCCTTCGAGAACGAGAACCGCGCGGCGAGCGAGGTGATGCTCGAACCGGCCACGGGATTCGAAGTCGACAACCCGGCCTACGACGCGACGCCGACGCGCCTGCTCGAGTCCGTCGTGACCGACGAGGGCGTTGCAGATCTGTGAACGGTCGAGAGGGTTTTTATTCCCCTGTCGAGAGAATACACCCGTGAGCACGCTGGTCGTCTGCCTCCACCGGGGAGAAAACCTGGACGCCGATCCGCCAGTCGTGGGGCGGACGGCTGTCGAGTCGCTCGTGACGACGCTGGGCGTCGACGATCCGGAGAACAGCCGGGTCAACTGCCTGCTGGAGGGGTTGCGGGTGGCCGGGGACATCGAGGACGCAGTCGTGGCGGTCGTCTCGGTCGCCGGCGAGTCGGTCACCTCGGACCGCGAGGTGGCACGCCAGGTGGAGAGGCTGGTGGCCGATCACGACCCGGACTCGGCGGTGGTGGTCGTCGACAGCGCCGAGGACGAGCGGCTCGTTCCCATCGTCGAGAGCCGCGTGACCGTCGACGCGGTCGACCGCGTGGTCGTCCGGCAGGCCCGGGACATCGAGTCCACCTACTACCTCCTCAAGCAGTTCCTCGCCGACGAGCAACTCCGCAAGTCGGTCCTCATCCCGCTCGGGGCGGCGCTGCTTGCCTTTCCAGTGTTGCTGTTCGTCGTCGAGACCCCGACGGTCGCGGTCGGTGGCATCACCACTGCGATCGGGCTCTTTCTCCTCTACAAGGGGCTGGGAATCGACGCGTACGTCGCACGGATCCCCAGCGGGACGCGCGAGGCACTGTACTCCGGGCAGGTGTCGCTCGTGACCTACGTCGTCGGCGCCGGGCTGGCACTCGTGGGTCTGTTCGCCGGTGCGCTCGGCGTCTCCGGGATGAATACCGAGGGACTCGGCGAGTTCATCCTCGCAATGCGGTTTGTCTACCACAGCGTCCCGTGGCTGACCGCCGCCGCGCTGGCGGCCAGCACCGGCCGCCTCATCGACGAACTCATCCGCGACGACGAACTCGGGAGCGCGTACGTCAACCTCCCGTTCGTGGCGATTGCGGTCGGACTCGCTCTCCGTGGCTTCGCGGTGTACTTCCTGGAACGCTCTGGCGTGTTCAGGAAGGTGTCACTCCCGGCCTCGGAACTGGGGCCGGTCGCCTTCGACGGCGTCACGCTCGCCTCCGGGACCCACCTCGCGCTGTTCATCCTCGCGTCGATCCTCATCAGCCTCGTCGGCGTCCGCGTGGCCGCCTACGTCAGCGGCTCCGAGGTCGAGGTCGGGATCGAAGAACGACGATCGTAGCCGGCAGTGTGAAGTACGGCCACACCCGACGCCTGCCCATGGAAGAGGTCGTCACCGCGCGCGGCCACGAGCACGTGTCGGCCGAACACGCGAGCACGTTCGAGGTGACGAGCGACGGCTACCTGACGCCTGCGGGGGACTGCATCCTCGGGATCGAGGCCGACCGGACGCCCGCTGAGTTCGACTCCGCGTTCGTCGCTGCCTGTCGGTCGGGTGGCGCACGCGTCGTCGCGACCATCGAGGTTGCCGGCCACTGCGCGCGCGTCACCGGACGGGGCCACCCGGATCTGACCTTCGAGAGCGATCGGAGCCTCGTCTGTCGGACCAGCGACTACGTCGACGACCGGACCGTCATGGTGGAGGCGGACGCGGCGGCCGCCGACCTCGACCGCGAGCTGGTCGCCGCGCTGGCCGGCGGTGCCGACCTGACGCTGTCTCTCGCTGTCGGGTGATTTCGCGGTCTGTGGCCGACAGAGAGGCGATCCCATGCACCGAGACTTTAGTACACCAGCCACGTACGGGCGCCCATGACGGTGCTTTCCTTCGACGAGCACGGTATCGACGTGGTCTACCAGGGGACAGAGTTCCGCCTGGAGAAGTCGCTCATCGAGGAGGCTATCGGCAAGTCCTACCCCGAGGTCACCGACCACGAGGTGCTGAAAATGATCGAGAAGAATCCGTCACTGTCGGGCGAACCACGGCGCGTCTCGGACATCCTGTAGGTGGTCGCGCCGGTCCGGTCGCCGCCGATCGAACACTCGCGGGCAACGCTGGCGGATCGGCGCCGGGCACGACTCGCAACCTATTTGCCCCGCCCGGTCCCGGACCCGAGTGTGTTCGTCCTTGTCAACCTGAAAGCCTACCCCTGTGATCCCGTCGGCGTCGCGCGTGCGGCGTACGAGGTGGCCGACCGCTCGGACGTGCAGGTAGCGGTCGCGCCCCAGGCGGCCCACCTCGGGTCGGTCGCCGAGACGGGCGTCGGGACGTGGGCCCAGCACGTGAGTCCGGTCGCACACGGCAGCCACACCGGGAGTACGCTCGCCGAAGCCGTCTCGGAGGCTGGCGCGACCGGGACGCTGCTCAACCACTCCGAACGGCGCCTGAAACTCGCTGCCATCGACGCGGCACTCGACGCTGCGGAGCGGGTGGACCTCTCGACGGTCGTGTGTGCGAACAACCCCGACCAGATCGCCGCCGTCGCGGCGCTCGGTCCCGACGCCGTCGCGGTCGAACCGCCCGAACTCATCGGCACCGGGACGCCCGTCAGTCAGGCCGACCCCGACATCGTCCGCGACGCTGTCTCCGCCGCCGAGCGTGTCGATCCGGCCGTCGACGTCTACTGCGGTGCCGGCATCTCGACCGGCGAGGACGTCGTCGCCGCGAGCGACCTGGGCGCCGACGGCGTGCTCCTCGCGAGCGGTGTCGCAAAAGCGGACGATCCGCGAGACGCGCTCGAGGCGCTCGTCGACCCACTGTAACACAGCGCCGACGGGCAGTTCGCTGTCACTCCACGTCGAGGGCGTTCCGCTCGACGGTGCGCGCGTACGCCTCGATGCGGTCCGCGTCGGCGTGGCCGTCGAACGACTCCGCCAGCAACTCCCGGAGCCGGTAGTCGTAGTGCCCCCGTCCGACGTGTTCGACGAGTCCCCGTGTCCGCAGCTGCCGGTTGTGCGCGTAGGCTGTCGTCCGGTCGCCGTCGCCCCCGGCCGCGGCGTGTGCCTCCGGCGGCGCCTCGGGTCCGTGGTCGCGATAGACCGCCAGCATTCGCCGGGTCGTCGTCTCCAGGCCCGCGATATCGGCCTTGAGTTCGCGTACGGCCAGCGGTTCCTCGATGATGTCTTCCTCGCTGCCCTCGCTGCCGAGGATGCCATACGCAGTGTCGTCCCCGTCGGCCTCGACGATATCCCCCTCCGCCGGCGCGGACCCGCCGTCTCTCGCGGACGATTCTTGCTCTCTCACCCGGTCGCTGTCCGTTCCCCGACCGCCATCCGGGCCAGGAGAGTCCACCGCGTGCACGACGACTTCCCCGGTGTCGACAGCCCGCAACCGATCGAGAAGGTCGGCCGCGCTGAACTCGGATCCCGAACCGCCGTTTGCGGTCTCGCCGTTCGCCGGATCCCCCGCCGGTGATTGCTGTCCGGTCTCTGTCTCCGTGCCGTCCGTCGACTCGTCTCGGTGGGCCGGAGTGTCCATCCCGTTGGTCGGTCCCGGCTCGGCCGGCGAGCGGTGCCGGTTCCGGATCCGTTCGCGTTCGGTGCGCCCCGGCCTCGCCCCTTCGACGTGGTCGACCAGCGCGTCGACGAACTGGTCTGCCAGCCGCTGTACGTTGCGGGCGTCCTCGAGTTCCCGCTCGAGTTCGGCGATCCGGGAGTTCTTCCGGTCCAGCTGTTCGCGCAGTTCCGCGACGCGGTCCTCCCGGGCCTGCTGTTGCTCGCTTATGTCCGCCAGCTCCGAGACGAGATTGTCGCTGACAGACTTCAGTTCGGGGCGCTCGAAATCCTCCAGTCCCGGTGTCGCTCCGGCGTCGAAGGTCCGCTTGCGCTGGAACTGCACCCGGCGGACCGTCTCCGACCAGTCCGTCAGCAGGAACGCCTCACCGTCGTCCAGGTCCTCGACTGCCGCGGCGTACTCGCCGTCGAGCACCCGCCGGACGACGTTGGTGTCGTTGTCCCAGGTCAGCCGGTGCCAGACCAGCCAGTCACACTGGGTGATGTAGTCTTTCTTGACGTCGGCGGGCCGCTGGCTGATGCCGACCATTCCCAGGCCGTGTTTGCGCCCGCGCTTGCCGATCTTGATGAGCATCTTCCCGCACTCCCCGACCGACCCCTTCTCGGGGATGTACTCGTGGACTTCCTCGACGAGCAACAGGAACGGCTGTTTTTGCTTCTTGGCCTTCGCAAAGAGGTGGCGCGCGACGGCTGTCAGCACCGCCTCGCCCTCGCTCTCGTCGAGAAACGAGGAGATATCGAGGATGATCGGGACGTTCTGCTCCAGCGCGAGCGTTGCCAGCTTCTCGGCGTGGTCGGCCGTGATCTGGACGTCACACTCCTCGTCGGCACCGGCGTGCAGGATCTCGTACTCCTCTTTCAGCCCGTAGTACTCGCCGTCGACGTCGACGATCAACAGGCCGAACCCGCTGTCGAGTAACTTCTCTGCGATGACGCTCGCGGAGTTCGACTTCCCGCTCCCGCTCTTCCCGGTGACAAATGCCCGACCGGTCAACACCTCTACAACTGGGAGCGACACGTCGGTCCCGGGGTCGCCGTGACCACAGGGACCATCGCTGATCTCGGCGACGGTTATGTGTTCCGTGTCGGTCATCTACCGTACATTCCCGCTGCTCGACACATAACTCCCTGTCAGACGCCTGACCGACAGTGACGCGGCCGGTCCCGGAGAGTTGATACGGTCCCGGCAAGAACCCCGCGACATGCCGAACTATCCGACGCACGCACGCTGGGGTCGTGCGGGTGGTGTCGTCGCTGCGCTCGCGGTCGGGACCGGTGTGTACGCGCTCTTTGCGGCGCCGCTGGTTGCGGTAGCCGGGGCCCTGGGTGCCGGCGTGACCACGTTCGTCGGGTCGGTCTACCCCGATATCGACCACCACAAGTCGATTCCGCGCCGCAAGGCCGTCCTGGCCTGCCGTGTGCTCGTTGCGCTGGGCGTCGGCAGTCTGGCTGTCGCCAACTGGGACCGACTGCTCGCCGCTGCCGTAGCCTTCGATCCGCCGGTCGCCCCAGTGGTCGTCGTCGCCACGCTGGTCGGGGTGGCGGTAGTGGCTGCGACAGCACTCGTCGACCCGGTGATCGGACTGGTCACGCGGAGACACCGCGGCTGGACCCACAGCGCCCCGATCAATCTCGTTCTGGTGGCGGCCCTGGCCGCCGGCGTGTGGGCCCTCACCGCGGACCTCGCGACACCGGGGCGGGCCGTGGCCGTGGTCGTCGCCGCCTCGTTTTACCTCGGGACGCTCGTCCACCTCGGACTCGACGGCGAGATCCTGTGACCCGACTCTTTCTGTCGCTCTGGTCTCTCTCCGAGACGTTCCAGCCGGGCGAACTCGTCGGGATGTCGGTCCAGCGTCGGTCGAGACGTCGCGTTCCCGCTCACGGACGAGCGGGTCTGGCGAGCGATCCACGGCTCGTAGTCTTATGGCCTCCCCCCGCGTACGCCGGCACATGGACACGTCCGTCGCTCCGACACCCGGGACCGACGCCGAGCGGGTGGCGATCCTCGCACACGAACAGTTTCCAGACCGTGCGAAGACCACAGTCGGGCTGCTCAGGTACTCCGAGTACGAGGTCGTGGCGGTTCTGGACCGTGCGATCGCCGGCGCCGAATCCGACCCGCGGGTCCACGACTACCTGCCGGACGTCCAGGACGCACCGATCGTCGCAGGCGTCGACGAGGCGCCGGCCTTCGACGCGCTGGTGGTCGGGATTGCCCCCATCGGCGGCGGGTTCGACGAGTCCTGGCGGCCGGACCTCCGGGCGGCCATCGAACGCGGCGGGGACCTGCTCGCGGGCCTGCACTACCCCCTCGCGGACGACGAGGAGCTGGGCTCGCTCGCGGCCGAGCACGGCGTCGACATCTGGGACGTCCGCGAGCCACCGGAGGACCTGACGGTCAGCGACGGCGTCGCCGACGAAACCGACGCGAGAGTCGTCCTCACGGTCGGAACCGACTGTTCGACGGGCAAGATGACGACCACGATGGCGCTGAAAGAGGCCGCCCGCGAGCGCGGGCTGTCGGTCGGCGTGGTGCCGACGGGACAGACTGGGGTCATGATCGAGGGGTGGGGAATCGCCGTCGACAGGGTCATCGCGGATTTCGCCGCCGGCGCGACCGAGCAGATGGTACTGGCGGCCGCCGAGGAGTACGACTACCTGCTCGTCGAGGGCCAGGGGTCGATCACACACCCGGCGTACTCGGGCGTGACCGCCAGCATCCTCCACGGCGCGATGCCGGACGCGCTGGTGCTCTGTCACGCCGCGGACCGCCAGGCGATACACGGGTTCGAGGGGTTCTCCACCGGCGATCCGGCCGCTGTGGCGGCCCTCTACGAGCGGGTCGCGCGGCCGGTCGCGTCCACGGCGGTCGTCGCGGGCGCGCTCAACACCCGTGGACTCGACGACGACGCGGCCCGACAGGCGGTCGAATCCTACGGGAGCGCGCTCGGTGTTCCGGCGGCCGATCCGGTTCGGGGCTCGCCGGCGGCCATCCTCGAGGCGATCGTGTGACAAAGAACTTTAACTGTCCCATCGCGTACCCGTAGATGGTATGCAGCACGTGAAGGTGCCCGACGACCGGATCGGGGTTCTCATTGGTGCGGGCGGCGAGACGATGCGCGAGATCGAACGCCGTGCCGAAGTGCGACTGGACATCGACTCCGAGACCGGAAACGTCCGCGTCGAGAAGGTCGGCGACCCGGTCACCGGGCTGAAAGGCCCCGACATCGTCAAGGCAATCGGGCGCGGGTTCGCGCCGGAGGACGCCCTCCGCCTGCTCGACGACGACATGATGATGTTCGACGTCGTCGACATCGACGCCGCCGCACGCAACAAGAACGACCGCCAGCGCCTGAAGGGCCGTCTCATCGGCGAGGACGGCCGCACGCGGGAACTCATGGAAGAACTCACCGGAGCGTCGGTCACCATCTACGGATCGACGCTGTCTATCATCGGTGGCCCACAGCAGGTCGACGCCGTCCGGGAAGCCGCGGAGATGATCCTCGACGGAGCGCCCCACGGTGCCGTCTACTCTTTTCTCGAACGCAAGCGCAACGAACTCAAGCACAAGGGCATGGAGTACCACCCGTACCACGGGTGATACTGTCGGCCGGTATAGCCGATAGTATCAGGTGTAGACCTGCGAGATCACGTGGACCACGGAGAGACAGACGATTACGCCGAACGCGAGGACGCCGGCCGAGAGGAGGGTCAGGGACGGTTCGGTCGTCTGCACGGCGTGGACGTAGGTGACCCATCCTGTCGCCAGCGCGCTGAGGATGAGCACGACGTGGATTGGGAGCCACGGACCGACCGCCCGGACGCCGTCGACTATCCGCCCCCACTTCGTCTGTCCGCCGTCGAGGTCGGTCTCGGCGCGTCTGTACACCCGGGAAGCACGCTGCCAGGGCTGGCCGTCCCGCTGGCCCCTGGCGTAGCCGGTTGTCCGCCCGGGGTCGCTTCCCGGGTGGTCCCGCCGGGCGTGCCGGTCCTCGCCGAGCCACGCTGTCCGGTCGGTCGTCCGTGATCCGCCGGTCGGGGTCCGACTGTCGGTGCCGCTCTCGTCTCCTCGCCGGTCGCGTTCGGCCCCGCTGTCGGTCCACGTGCCAGACTCGACGTGCCTGCGGACGTACTCCTCGTGGCCCAGGCGGTCGTATCGCGCACGTTCGGTGTCGTCGAGGAGAACGTTCCGTGCGGTTGTCAGCCGCTTGAACCGCTCGGGAGCGGACGGGTCGTCGCTGACGTCGGGGTGACACTCCTTCACCAGGGTGCGGTAGGCGCGGCGGATGGTCTCCCCGTCCGCGTCTGCCGCAACTTCCAGCGCCGTGTAGAACGTCTCTCCCGTCACCGCGCCGGTGTACGGGACTCACCAGTATGAATGTGTCCGCCGAACAACAGGCTACTCCGGACGTACTGGAACACGTCTATCTGGATAGCGAACGAAAGTGATCACAATGACGGACTCTTCGACTGTGCGGGACGAACAGCGGGACGAACCAGACCAAGAGGTGTCGGTCCGACGCCGGCAGACCTCTATCGCGGACATCCGCGAGACGTACGCGACGCAGGCAGACCGCATGGACCGGCTGTCGTGGCTCAACCGCCTGTTCACGGGCCGGTACCGCCGCGACCTGTTCGGCCGCGCCGGGGGGCGCGTGCTGGACGTCGCCTGCGGGACGGGGCTGAACCTGCGGTACCTCCCCGCGTCGGTCGAGTACGTCGGCGTCGACATCAGCCCCGAGATGTTGACCAGAGCCCGCAAACGCCACGGCGACGACCCCGACGCCACCTTCAGGGAGATGGACGCGGCGAACCTGGCGTTCGACACCGACAGTTTCGATACCGTCATCTCGTCGCTCTCGACGTGTACGTTCCCGGATCCGGTCTCGGCCCTCCAGGAGATGGGGCGGGTCTGTCGCCCTGGCGGGCGGATACTCCTGCTCGAACACGGGCGAAGCGACGCCGACCTCCTGGCCCGGTTTCAGGACTGGCGGGCCGACGCCCACTTCGAGAAACACGCCTGCCGGTGGACGCAGGACCCCCTCGAGAACGTCGCCGCGGCCGGACTGCCCGTCTCCGACGTCACGACCGGCCTGTTCGGGACGCTGACCGCCATCGAGGCCGGGCCCGACTCGTAGTGGGCACGTCGCGACCGGAGACGGGTCGAACAGGGACGAATGGACAAAGAATTTGAGGTCTCGGGGCGGTAATCGAACGGAATGAGCGCCGACGACAGGGTGTATTACGTCATCAGCGACCTCCACATCGGCGGCGACGAGCAACTCGAGGAGGTCGAGTTTCTCGACGAACTGCTGGAGTTTCTCGACCGGCTGGCGACCACCGACGAGAACGCGGAGTTGATCATCAACGGCGACGCGTTCGGGCTCTGGGAGTTCACGACCGTCGAGGGCCTCGAGAAGTTCGAGATCCTGGCGGAGACGTATCCGGAGCTGTTCGAGCAGTTCCGGCGGACCGGCGAGAACATCCAGATCACGCTGTTGCCGGGCAACCACGACCACGAACTGGCGGCCTACGACGGGTACTGCGAGCGCTTCGCGGAGTACAACGTCGACCTCGTCCCCGAAGAGTCGATCACCCGTCCCGTGGGTGACCGGACGATCCACTTCGAGCACGGGCACCAGCGCGATCCCAACAACCGGATCGAAGACTGGGGGAACCCCCACGCCACGCCCCTCGGCTACTTCTACAACACGCTTTTCACCAGCCGTGCGGGCCAACTCTCCGACCAGGGCAGGTACAACTGGCTGACCGACGTCCAGGCAGTCACTCCGACCGAACGGATGCCGGTCTGGCTCATCTCGAAGTACTTCTACCGGGAGATGAACCCCCTGTTGCGGTACTCGCTGATCCCGTTCCTGTTGCTGTTCAACATCAGCGTCCTCATGGCGGTGGTCGCGGGGCTCGACGTGGTCGGGATCTGGTCGGCGCCGGTCGACTGGGTCACTGCCTACCTCGGTCAATTCGGGCGGGCCGGCACCGCGGTCTGGTTCCTGCTCGCGATCAACGTGGCCGTCGCGGGACTGCTCGTACTCGTCGGCGTCCCGCTGTATTTCATCCGGCGGGACGTCCGGAAGACGTTCGACCGCTTTGGCGTCTTCGAGACCGGTCTCACCGTCGACCCCGCCAAGCCCTACGAGGCGGCCGCTCGCGACGTCTTCTGGGCCGCCCCGGAGACGGCCGTCTTCTGCTACGGCCACACCCACCGCCCGCAGGTGAACGAGGTCGAGGGTGGGCTGGTCGTCAATACCGGCACCTGGCTCAAGCGCCTCCACCGCCGCGACGGGATCATCGGCGTCCTCCCCCCGGTCTTCTACCCCTCCTACCAGCTACTGGCCGTCCGTATCGCACGGGACGCCGGAGATATCGCTGTCGAGTACGACCGGATGAAGAAACTGAGTCCGGCGACCGAAGACCTCACCCGGACGGAACGGCTTCTGACCCTGGGCCGGGAACCGGAACCGTCAATTCCGGAGCGACGCGTCGTCGGGAACGGAACGCAGTCGGCCGGGCCTGATCCCGAAGAGTGATACTGTCGGCTACGAGCCCGTGAGCAACCTCGACCCCCGCGGCTGCGCGAGGCTCGCGGTTCTACCGGTCGGGCGTCAGGTTTCGCCGGAGCGCGACTCGCCGGTCAGTGAACGTCCTCGAAGGCGTACTGGACGGCCTTGTTGAGTGCCGGGTGAGCGTGGATGATTCCCGTGATGTCGTCGACGGTGCCGCCAGCACTGCGCATGGCGACGACCACC
This sequence comes from uncultured Halobacteriales archaeon, assembly GCA_964471665.1. Classification (GTDB taxonomy): domain Archaea; phylum Halobacteriota; class Halobacteria; order Halobacteriales; family Haloarculaceae; genus SW-9-67-25. Next base: position 14,869 of record CAYYHG010000015.1, read on the forward strand.
TCGTGGATCATCGTCGACGCTTCGTACCCGAGCACGTGACAGCCCAGAATCTCCCCGTCGGGGGCGGCGAGTACCTTGACAAATCCGTGATCGAGTTTCTTCGCCCGCCCCATCGGAGTGCCCGGTATCGACTGGCGCCCGACCTCGTAGGCTGTGCCCTCCTCGCGGAGCTGTTGTTCGGTCTTGCCGACGCCGGCGATCTGCGGTTCGGTGAAGATGGCGTGGGGCATCGCCGTGTAGTCGACGGCCCTGCGTTCGCCGCGGACGACGTTCGCGATCGTCTTCTCGGTCTCGTAATCGCCGGAGTGTTTGAACATGTGGTTGTCGGCGATGTCGCCCTGCGCCCAGACGTTCTCGGCGGACGTCTCCAGGTACTGGTTGGTCTCGACGAACCCGTTGTCGTCGGTCTCGACGCCGGCTGCCTCGACGTCCAGCGTGTCAGTGTTGGGACGGCGGCCGAGTGCGACGAGCAGTTCCTCGCCCCGCACAGTCGCCTTGCCGCCGTCTTCTGTCTCTGTGTGGACCACGACGTCGCTTCCGTCGTGCTCGACACGGGTCGCGCGGTGGCCGGTGTAGACGTCGTGGCGCTGGCGGGCGATGTCGGTGAACGCCTCCGAGACTGTCTCGTCCTCGCGGGGGACGAGCGTGTCAAGCATCTCGACGATCGTCACGTCAGTCCCCAGCGATTCGAAGAAGTAGCCGAGTTCGACCGCGATGTAGCCACCGCCCATGATGACGAGGCTACTGGGTTGCTCGCGGAGGTACAGCGCCTCCGTGCTGGTCAGGTAGTCCACATCGTCGAGTCCGTCGATCGGCGGGACCAGCGGACGGCTCCCGGCAGCCACGACCACCTTCTCCCCGCTGACCTCCGCTCCCGCGACCTCGACGGTCCGCTCGTCGACGAAGGTCGCCTCGTCCCTGTAGAGAGTCAGGTGTTCGGTCTCGCGGTATCCCTGTTCCATGTCGTCGGCGATACCGGAGAGAATCCCGTCCATCTCCTCGACGATCGAACTGAACTCGACACCGGAGAGCGTGGCGTCCAGGTGGAACTTGTCGGCCTCGCGGACGTGATTCGCGGCCGTAGCCGCCTGAATGACCATCTTCGAGGGGTTACAGCCGCGGTTGAGGCAGGTCCCGCCCAGGGGGCCTTTCTCGACGAGGCCGGTATCGAGGCCCGCCTCGGCCGCCGCCGCCGCCACGTTGTTCCCCGTCCCGCCGCCGATGACCAGGACGTCGTGATCGGTCATCTGTGGCGCTCCCAGGACCCGGGCCGGGAGTGACTGTCCTCGGCCGGAGTTGTCCGCGGTTCGCGTGACTCGTCGCCATCCAGAACGGCGCTGTGGTCGCTCCCCCACCGGGCCAGTTCGGTGACGAGCGGGGCGAGCGACTCGCCCGGATCGGTCAGCGAGTACTCGACCCTGAACGGTTGCTCGGAGACGACCTCGCGAACCACGAGTCCGCGCGCCTCGAGGCGGTCGAGACTCTCCGAGAGCATCTTCGAGGAGATGCCACTCGTGTGGTCTTTCAGCGCGCTGAACCCCATCGGTCCTCCCGAACACAGGGTATAGAGGAGTACAGGGTGCCACTTCCGGCCGACGATGTCCTGCATCGACAGGAGAATGTCGGTGTGATCGTCGAACGGTGACTCCCGCCCGACTGCAGCGTGGCCGCGCTCGCTCGTTTCGAACTGTGATTTCGAACTCATCGTGGTGTCTGATTCCACACACCCGCCACTTCTCAATCCACCCCGGTCTGACAGCAGGCGTTCCAACCCCCGACAGGTTTTTGAGCGTCTATGCCGCTTCCTCGGGTCCCGTCGTCGGGAGTCTGTCGTGGGAGTCGGGGGCTGTCGCTGTCATCGGGGAATCTCTGCCGGGTTCGTCCGGCTCTGTCTCCACGTTCGGCCCCCACAGTAATACGTGTTACCGAACCATACGGTTACCGGCTTACGGCCGCGAAAGGGCCGTCACGTTACCCGCGGGTCAGATGCAGTTATGTGGCTCCAGGTCTTCCTGTCTGGTGAAGTGATTATTCGTGACAGACACTGACCTCGACCTGAGCGCACCCGAGTTGGCGCGCGAGGACCTGCTCGTTCTCGATACGCCGCGGTTTACCGAGGAGACCGTCGCGGTGGTGACCGGGGCCGCGTCGGGCATCGGGCGTGCGACTGCGGTCGCGCTCGCGGCCAACGGTCTCACGGTCGTCGGGGCCGACATCGACGAAGATGGACTCGCCGAGACCGAAGACATCGCCGCGGACCTCGACGCCGCCGGCCGGATCGAGAGCGTCCCGACCGATCTCACCGAGGCGGGCGACGTCGAGACGATGGTCGCCGCCGCGGCCGAGGAGGGCGACCTCCGGTACGTGGCCAACATCGCGGGGATGCAACACATCGACAGTGTCGCCGACTTCCCGGTCGAGAAGTACGACCTCATCCAGGACGTCATGGTCCGGGCCCCGTTTCTCGTCTCGAAGTACGCCATGCCCGAGATACAGGCAACCGACGACGGCGTCGGGGCGATCGCCAACATGTCGTCAGTCCACGGCCACTACGCGACCCGCGACAAGCCCGCCTACATCACTGCCAAACACGCGGTCACCGGGTTGACCCGCGCGATTGCGGCCGAGGGAGCGGGGACACTCCGGAGCTTTTCTGTCTCGGTCGGGTACGTCCTCACGCCGCTGATGGTCGATCAGATCGAAGACACCGCCCGGGAACGTGGCATCTCCCAGCAGGCGGTCATCGAGGACGTGATGCTGGGACAGGCCCGCACCAAGGATCTGATGACGCCCGCCGGGGTCGCCAACCTGTTCACGTTCGGCTTTTCAGATCACGCCAAACACCTCAACGGGGCCGACCTGCTCTGGGACGGCGGATACACCCACACCTACGAATGACCGTGGCCCGCTCATGAGTGAGACGACAAACGTCGCCATCGCCTGCCAGGGTGGCGGGAGCCACACCGCGTTCACGGCCGGGGTACTCGAGCGACTGCTCGAATCGTGGCACGACGACCACGAACTGGTGGGCATCAGCGGGACCTCCGGCGGCGCGTTCAACGCCCTCGCGGTCTGGTACGGCCTCGTCACGGCCGACGAGGCGCGTGCGATCGACCTCCTCGATGGCATCTGGGACGGCATATCGGCGACGGGATACGGGGACAGGACGCTGAACAGTTGGGTCACGACCCTCTCGCGCCTGGAGAGTTCCGGCCTGCCGATGCCACAACTCAGTCCATACCAGACCCCCGGGTCGAAACTGGGCAAGGATCGCATCAGGGCGGTCCTCGAAGATCACATCGACTTCGAGTCGGTCCCCGACCTGTGTGGTCGCGACACGCCAGAACTCGTCGTGGGGACGGTCAACGTCAACGCGGGGGTCTTCGAGACGTTCACCAACGAGGACGTTACCCCCGAGGCGGTGCTGGCCTCGGCTGCCGTCCCGAACATGTACGAGGCAGTCGAGATCAACGGCCACCTCCACTGGGACGGCCTGTTCTCGCAGAACCCCCCGGTGGACGACCTGATGATGCAGCCCCGGGGCCGCAGGCCGGACGAGCTCTGGGTGATCCAGGTCAACCCCCAGCAGTTCGAGGGCGAACCGACAGCCCTGGAGATGATCGCCGACCGGCGAAACGAGCTGTCGGGAAACATCTCGCTCAACCAGGAGCTGCGGTTCGTCGAACGGGTCAACAACTGGGTGGAGTCCGGCAAGCTCCCGGCAGACGAGTTCTCGAACGTCGACATTCACCGCATCCAGATGGGCAAACGCTTCCACTGCTCGACGAAAGTGGACCGGGACCCCGCGTTCATCGAGGAACTCGTCGAACTCGGCTACACCCGGGGCGAGGAGTTCTGTGTGGACCACCCCGATCTTACCTGATGCTGTCGGCTCTAAGCTCGAGCTTATAGCCGGCAGTATTATCGAGCCTCGGGGCTGTCGGTGTGGCCCTCGTGGGCGCGGATGCGCTCGCGCCACCGGTCGGGGACCGGCCGTGGCTCGGCAGTCTCGCGGTCGTAGGTGACCATCGCCGCCTCGGCCGTCGCCGCGACGTCGCCGTCAACGCGGATCTCGTGTTCGACTGGCACACTGGACGTTCCGAGTTCGCCCACGCGCGTTCCGACCCGGATCGTCTCGCCGTACTCGACGGGACGCTCGAAATCGACGTGCAGATCCGCGAGCACTGCACCGACGGCGAGTGGCTCCTCGCCGACGACGTCTTCGATGTACTCGATCCGTGCCTGCTCGAAGTACGTCGCGTAGACGGCATTGTTGACGTGCCCCATCGTGTCGATGTCCCTGTACCGGACGTCGATCTCGGTCTCGTGGCCGAACTCGCTCATACTGGCATTCGGTGTGACTGCGTGTTCCGTCTGTCGGTCCGCGTTACTGACGCCCGCTCGTGTACAGGACCGGGCCGACGACGAGCAAGCCGAGTCCGAGCAGCTTGTACTGCAGGGCACTCCCGAGGAAGTGCGAGCCACTCGTGTCGACGGCAAGCATGGCCGAGGGGGTCACCAGAAACAGCGCCCCGAAGAGGATGACGTGCAGGGTCGTCGTCCGCCAGGACTTCAGCGGCAGCGTCGCCAGGAACCCGAGCGCGAACCCGACGAGCAAGGCGTCGCCGAGGTTGTAGTTGAGCAGGAAACTGTCGACGAGCTGCAGTGGCGCGAGCATCCTTGTACCGAACTCGCTTTGACTCAATCTTTAAAGTTCCGTTACGCGCGAACCGCTGGTCCCGCGCTGCCCGCGAATCCCCCGTTTCGACTGGAGGTAAACATTGGAGTGATCGGTCACCGAAACGAAGAGTGGGCCTCGAAGTCCAGGATGGGCATCTACACCGGTCGACGTTAGGCCTGATACCTTCAGCCGGGAACGTCCGGCTGAGAAGTATCGAAAGTTACGTCGGCCGGTATATTTGCGCTCCCGTTTGGCCCCTGTCAACTACCCCACCCTACTGCGCTCGGAGTCTGCCGACTCGCTCGCTTGTTGAGGGTGGGGCTTGTCGGTGGACACCCACTCATTCTCGGCAAAATCGCCGGTTGGTGAGAGCGTCCCCGACATCAAGGCCAGCTGACTCGTGGCCTGCCCGGACGAACACGTGGGGCTCGCCGGGCTGGATAGTTCGTCACGCAGATACCGGAACCCAACGTTCTTGGCCGCATTATAATCCGAATTCACCGTGTAGCCACACTCCAGACATTCGAAGTGCTTGCCATCTCGATTGTCTTCGTCCACACAGTCACAGTCAGTCCGGCTACACGCCTGACTCGTGTGGGTCGGTTTGGTCGTATCCACAGTCACACCGTACCGTTCCAGCTTGTACGTGGTGTATTTCTGGACTTTTTTGAACAGCCAGTGCTGGAACTTGGGCAGAGTGGAGATACGTTTGCGAATCCGTGTCAAGTCCTCGAAGGCGACATGGGTGGCACGAACCCGGAGTGCTTCTTGCTTGATGGAATTGGCCACGTGGTGGGCATACTGGTCGTAGTATCGCCACTCTGTGCCCCGCCGCTGTTGAAATCGGAGATGGGCACTTCGCGTCCCTGTCTGCTGAAGGTCGCCGCGTAATTGTTCTTGCTCAGAGCGGTAGGCGTTGAGTGCGTCAGCGTTGCCGTAGAACTGGCCAGTCGAAGTCACGACAGTTGCTCCGTCAACATTCAAGTCCACGCCGAGAACACGATGAGTGTCTTCGTGCGTGTCTGAACTTGAATCGCCTGTCTGGGGTGTATACACTGGGTCATCTCCGAACTGGCGTTGCATCACCGCGTGGAGCCAGAACCGATTACCGTCGAAGACGAGTTTGCTGGTGGAAAACGACCACCGCCTGTCCAGCACGTACTCGCCGTACGGCGTTCCCTCGATTTCCGCTGGCAGTTCGTATCGGCAGGTCACAGTGCCGTTGAGCGTCGAGAACGTCGCCTCGTACCGACCGTAGGTTGCGGCCCGTTTGTCGTAGGTCATCGTGTAGCCAGCCCGCTCACGGTCGTAAAAATCGGGCTTGGTGATGCGGTCGCCGTTCTTCCAACTGGTCTTGCACGAGGAGATCGCGCTGGTTGCGTCTTTGATGGCTTTCTGGACGAGATTCGAGTGGAGTTGCTCGTTGGTGTCCTCTCGAAGTCGGTCGTAGAGTGCATCTTCGGCATCCTGCTTGCTGGTTTGCAGGTCGTCTGGTTGCTTCGGCGTGTCTGGCCAACAGTGTTCGACAGCTTCCTGCTGGCAGTAGGCATACGGCAGGATAGTCTGGTGGAAGTTGGAGCGTGATTCGTCTGGAATCTTGAGAGGAATCACCACAGTTCGGTTCGCTTCCACCATACACAGTATGTCGGTTGGATGGATTGTAAAGGCTGCGATGGGGGTGTCAGGACTAGAGATGAACTGTGGTTTGCTCGGCGGGGTGTCGGCTTCCTCCCCACCCTACTCGCTTGTGCTTCCGATTGAGCATCGGAAGGCCCTGCGCTCCTTGAGGGTGGGGCCTCCGCCTCGTATTAGGTGAACGTCCCGCCGACGTCCACGCCCAGATTGTGTGACACGTGTAAACCACCAACGTGTGCCAACAGTCAGCACTGCCACTAAGTGTTGTCCCTCCGCTCTGGGACCAACGAATTACCGTTTCGACCGCGCCGCGTCCTGCGGTCGATCCGGGATTGGCTGACAGCAATCACGATCAGGTGTCGAACCGCCACTCGCTCTCCTCGGTGTCCTCCACGGGGGTACGGTAGTAGATGAACACCGCCGCGACGCCGAACGCGGCGATCAGTTCGGTGACTGCGACGACGAGGATGTACTGTCCGTTCGAGAGACCGAGCGACTGTACGACAGACGGCGGGACGAAAAACGCCAGCCCGGCAACCGCCACGAGCCCGACGAGGAGGACCCACACGCGCGTCGGGAACCGGTCGACCAGGCCAGGCATACCCACTCTATGAGACGAACACACTTCCCGTTCACGCCCGCGGTCACGCCACTGCCAATCCGGGTTCGAATCCCGGTGTGTCCGGGGGCAATCGTCCGTGTCGATCACCGGTACAACCGCACCGGGATACAGCGGGTTCACGGTCCCATAGACTGTCTGGCTGCCGAGGCCTCCCTGGACTACATACGGCTATATTGTGCTCCGATCCCTACGTAGTGTTCATAGCAGCGCCCTTTATCGACCCGTCCGGTCCAACGCACGGAGTCGACTAGAGCCAGACACCCGGTCACGATTCGTTCGAGACTCGATCGGCAGGAACGGGTTTGACACGCCCGCAAACGCGCAGTCTGTCCACGATAACGTCGAGTGGACCGTGACCGGATGTACAACAGCGACAGGCGGCGGCACGCACGGACACGGATGGTACGAACGAGACAGCCAACGATCGACCGCGCGATGACAATCGTCGGGGAGGAAATCGAAATCGTCAGGCGCGAACAGAGGGCCTTCGACCGGTTTCTCGACCGACTCTCCGACGTGCAGGTGACCGACCGGAACCCAGTGGAGTCGGCCGACAACGGCCCGACGATGCTCGTTACGGGCACGTCCGAACCGTCCAAGTGTCTGCAGACCATTCAGCGGGCGTACCGGGAGACGGTCATGGCTGTCCCCCATTACGAGCGAGAGTACGGGGACACACTCGAGGAGAACGTGGCCGCGGAGTTCGGGGAGACACTGGCCGCCCACGTCGCGAACGGACAGACGATACCACCCCCACTGTACGACGCCCTGGTCGAGGCGAGCGAGCAAACCAGAAACGACCGGAGGGATTTCCTCCGAATGCTCCGCCGCGAGCGGGACTCCCTCCAGGAAACCGAGACCGAACTGAACCAGATCGAATCCCGCGCCGTCGAGCTGGACGGGCACATCGCGGCGGCCTCACACAGCGACACACTCGCCAGTATCGACGACGAACTGGCGACGCTGGAAAACCGGTGTACCGACCTCGCGACCCGCCGCCAGGAGACAGTTCACGGCCGCTCGGTGAAAGCGTTCTCCGGTGTTGACGAGGTGAGTCTCGTCCAGTACCTCTATGCCGACATGGGGACGGTGACACCGGCCCTGTCGGACGTCGCGGACTGTCTCGACGTTATCTACCACCAGCGTGAGCGGTGTCTGCGGTAGCTCGGTTGCGACTGTGGCGGACGCGAGGTCCTCCCCGTATACCGGTCGACGTAACTTTTGATACTTCTCAGTCGGACGTTCCCGGCTGAAAGTATCAGGGCTTACGTCGACCGGTATAGTCGCCCACCGCACACTCTCGGCCGTACGCGCGTGAGCCGTACTCCCACCCCGGGGTGCCGAATATCTGTACGTAGTGACAGCCGCCCACCTCATACTGCCGGTCATAACTACGTGGATATATTCGACCCCACGGGGGGCGAAATTACTCACGGGCTTATGACCGGCAGTATCAATAGAGTAGCGCGTCATCACTCTCGACCACATAGAGGGTGCGGGCGGCGATGTTGACGGCGTGGTCCCCGACGCGTTCGAGGTCCCGGAGTGTCAACAACAACTGGAAAACCTCCGGAAGCAGCGTCTCGAGGGCCTTCTCGCCGGGATTTCGGTCGACGAGGTTCCGGAGCAGTAACTCGGCGGCCCGCTCGCAGAGCCCGTCTCTAGGGCGGCGACAGCCGTCCGCAGCCGGCTCTGGACGGTCTCGCCGAGGTCGAGAACCGCCTCCTGGAGCGCGTCCATCTCTGCCTGGAAGGAGTCACGTGGCATAGCTGTGGAGTCTTTTGCAAACTGGAGTCTGTGTCGAACACAGACCCCGGTAGCGGCTGCTCTCAAAACGACAGCGCGTCCCTGACCGCACTGGAGACCCGGGCAGAGACGGAGTCGGGCTCGTCGTCGGACTCGGCGGCCGTGCGCTCGATCTCGTCGAACAGCTCCGCGACGCGTCGCTCGATCTCGTCGCGTACCTCTCGGACCGTCTCCATGTCTTTCCCGTCTGGATTGGTGAGATCCCAGGCGCGGGATTCGACGCCGTACTGTGCGGGGTTGAACTCCGTGATCGAACAGCCCATCGTGACCAGGTAGTGGCTGTCTTTCAACTCGTCGAGGACCACCCACGTCGGCGACCGGTCGGAGATGTCGATGTCGACCTCGGCCATCGCCCTGACGACCTCGTCGTGGACAGTTTCGGCGGGGTCGGTCCCGCCCGAGTGGACCTCGACCACCTCCTCGAGTCCCCGTTCGTCCCGCTCGCGCTCCGCGAACGCGGCGGCCATCTGGCTGCGTCCGGCGTTGTGAACACAGATGAACTCTATCCGTATCGGTTCAGAGTCCGCCATAGGTTGTGGTGAACCGTGACGATCAAAACCGTGTATATGAGCCGAATGGAGGCCTATTGAGGCAACTATAGGGATACGTATCGCGGATACCGACCGGAGAGACACCACGATATCCGGCGCCTGCTGTTGCGCAATCCCGTCAGCGTGTGTGCGTTGAACACTTCGAATCAGCACTCTCCACGCGCGGACGCCCCGACCCGTGTGACGCAACCGGACCCCAGTCACCGCTCGACGGCGAGTATATATACGAAATACTGATCATATCAGTCTATATGTATTATATAAATCATTAAAACGGGGGCCGGGAAAGGACTGGTCGTACGTCCACTATGCAGGCATCGACGCCAGCGGTCGACGATTTGGTTTTCGATCCGACTGTCGAATCCCACCACGAGCACATCGACGCCGGCGCGTACGACGACATCTACGTCGTCGGTGACGTCCACGGGTGTATACGGGAACTCGAACAGCTCGTCGGTACCGTCGGCGCCGACGGGGAGACGTTGTTCGTCTTCGTCGGCGACCTCGTCCGGAAGGGGCCGGACAGTTCGGCGGTACTCGCCCGCGTGCGCGACCACGAGGACATGGTGGCAGTCCGGGGAAACAACGAACAGAAGCTCATCGACGGCCGTGCCGAGTGTGACGGTCTCACCGACCGCGACCGGGAGTACATCGAGTCGCTTCCCGTCGCCGTGTCGTGGGACGACGCGCTGGTAGTGCACGGCGGCGTCGATCCCCGGGTGCCGCTCGTCGAGCACACGATCGACGATCTGCTGACGATGCGGTTGCTCGCGCCGGACGCAGACCACCACCAGCCCTACTGGTTCGACCACCACAGCGAGCCACCGCAGGTGTTTTTCGGACACACTGTCCTCGAGCAACCGTTCGAGACGCCGTGGGCAGTCGGACTCGATACCGGGTGTGTCTACGGCGGGCAACTGACTGCCTACCACTACAACACCGGGGAGTACGTCACCCTCGACGCCCGACGGACCTACCAGTTCAGAGACCCCGACAAGTTCATCACGCCACAACAGACCCCCGGATCGAAACAGACCGCGGTTCGCAGTCCGAATCCGGGTCACTGATACCGCCGGCGATACCGAGTCGGTCCCGGAACAACGTATTCCACGGTATATATATGGATATTTTGGGCTACATACTAGCACAAGTGATAATGACGGCAACACCGTGTGTGTCGTATGGAGTACACGCTCCAGCGGGACGAACGGGTCTCAGAGGGGATCAAGCGGATCGTCGACGGGAAAGTCGAGGCCGGACTCGAACACATAGACAGCGAGATGGACCGCCACGAGACGGTTCACGAGGTCAGAAAGCGGTGCAAGGAAGTGCGGGCGGCGCTCAGACTGGTCCGGGGCGTGTTGCCGACCTACAGCGAAGAAAACGCTCACTACCGCGACGCCGCGCGACGGATATCGGACATCCGGGACGCACAGGCACTGGTCGAGACGTTCGACGAACACGTCACCCCGGCCGCCCAGCGCAGAGACGCACTCACAGAGGAGACGCTGGCAGAGATCCGCGAGACACTCGCAGACCGCCGGGAGTCGGTCGCTGCCGACCAGGACCTGCAGGACCGGCTCGGAGCGGTTCGTGCCGACCTCGTGGCCGGTCGGGACCGCGTCGATGGCCTCCCCGTCGCCACCGAGGGGTTCGACGCAGTTGCCGGAGGACTGCGCAAATCCTACAGGCGGGCGCGCAATCGCATGGCCGAGGCCTACGAGGATCCCGAGAAGGAACGGTTCCACGAGTGGCGAAAGCGGGTCAAGTACCACCGGTACCACACGCGCCTGCTGCGCAGCGTGTGGGTCGGTCCGATGAAGGCCCGGCGAAGCGAACTCAAGACGCTCTCGGACGTCATCGGCGACGAACACGACCTCGCTGTCTTCACAGAGACCATGCACGACGAACAGTTGTTCGCGCCCGCCACGAGGGAGATACTGGACAGAGTCATCACAGATCGGCGGTCCCAACTCCAGCGACAGGGGCGCCCGGTCGGGGAACGACTGTTCGCGGAATCGCCCGACGCGCTCGTCGCCCGGACGCGCCAGTACTGGACCGCGACACGCGAGTACGAGACACCGTGACGACCGTCGAACGCGGACTCCCCCGCGCTCACTGGCCACAGAACGGGATGTCGTCGGTGTCGTGGTAGTCGTGACAGGCACGGAGAAATCGGGCCACCCAGACGAACGCGTCGAGGGAGTCGACGCCCGGGTACGCCTCCACGAGTGCCGGTCCCCACTCGTCTTGCCGTTTGCGCTCCTCGATGAGTGCCTGGAGTCGGTTTCCCATCCGGTAGCAGTCCGACGCCGAGAGACTCTCCGCCGGGGACATGCCGGTGGTCTCCACCAGGAACTCCTGATATCTGTCGAAGTCGAGTCGCCACTCCGTGTCCGACACCTCGAGGCCATCGATGTCCGGATCGGTCCAGACGGCGTCCGGCGTGACGCGCACCACGTCGGGCATATAGGGGATTGTAATACTGGGGAGAGATAAGTATATAATTTGTGCCCGCGTCGAAACCACGCCAGTTATTGACGACATGGGTGACTCCGTTCGATGATAATACTACTATATATAAGTATGTATACCCTTGTAAGGGTATTAGCAAAGTCTAATCGACTTCGTATGTTGTGTCAAGCCAGTCATGTCCCACGGTGCGCTGATCTGCCGGGAGTGTTTCAGGGAGTCAGATATCGAGAGCGCGTTCGACGAGCCGGGAGCCAACGCGGAGTCGGAACTGGTGTGTCCCAACTGTGGAAGTGACTCGTTCAGCGTCTGAGGCGGCCGGCTATCCGGGAGTCGTGAACTGAGTTCACCGATGTCCGACCAGGAAACAGACACAGGCGGGGTCGACCTCTCCGAGCCGCGGTACTACCTGAACC
>CAYYHG010000016.1:0-26853 GCA_964471665.1 uncultured Halobacteriales archaeon
CGTTGCGCGGGCTGCGACTCCCCGGGTTCAAATCCCTCGGGCGTTTTCACTGCTCACTGTCGTTCGCACAAAAACGGGCCGGGAGGGATTTGAACCCCCGACCATCTGGTTAAAAGCCAGACGCTCTCCCTAACTGAGCTACCGGCCCGCAGGCTGGAGTCAGGCTGTCCCGGGCTAAGTCCTTACGATTGTCGCTGTCTGGAGGCGTCGGCGAGTTCCGACCCGACGACCTCGCCGGGCTCGCGATCCTCCAGTGACGCGCGCCGCCGGAGTCTGCAGTACACGTCTGGCGGGAGTTCGAGTGCGATCTCGCCGAGCGTGATCTCTCTGTCGGCGAGTGCGCGCTCGACTGCGGCGCCCTCGTTGACCGCGCTGGCCACCGAGCGAACCTCCCGGACCGTCATGTCGTGGTCGAGGGTCGCCCACGCGAGGTGGAGGCGCGCCTCGCCGCTGACCCGTGCGATGTGTTTCGCGGCTGTCGGCGCTATCTCGCCCCGGGCGACGTGTCTCCGGATCGACTGGGGCAGGTCGTGGACCCGCGACCACTTCCTGATGAACGAGACTGTCACACCCTCGCCGGCGCGTCCGGCGGCCGCCTTGTACGACCCCTCGCCGCGAACCAGTGCTGCACAGGCCGCGGCCCCCCGGAGCATGAGGACGTTGTCGTCGCCGCCGGGAGTGTTTTCGGCGAACGCCGCGACGGTCTCGGCCGCGAGATCGAGCCGCTCGGGGTCGTCGGGGTCGAACGCCACGGCGCGCTCGGCGTGCTCGCCAGTCAGCGTCGGATCGCCACGGATTACGGGGGTTCCCACCGGCGATTCGCGATCTGTCGGCGGCGGCGTCTCGGACCCCTCGTCACTCATCGGATGTTCCTATGCCGGGCGAGAACAAAAGCCTCCCGTAGCTAGTCGTCGTCGCGTCGCTCCGAGAGGTGCTCCCAGATCTCTGCACAGCCACACCCGTCCGCGAGGTCGTCGAGGTGGCTCTCCGTCTCCTCCTCTTGTGTCGTGTCGGAACCGGCTGTCATCTGACACACCCCTGGATCTGGACAGCCTGTCTGGCGGCGGCCACGAAGACACTCCGGACCGACACGTGCCTGTCTGCCATCGACACCCCTAGTTGCCGCCCTCTAATAAAGCCGCCCTCACCTGTAAACGCTTCCCTGGCTCCCGTGTACAGGCAACGTATACCGCCTTCTCGGGTCTGCGGGCGGCCACTGGCGCTCGGGAGGATTGTTGTAGCCGTGTGCCGGTATTCGCCAACCCCGGGACGACGAAATACCGACCCGGGCTACGACAGTCCGTATCGGTCGGCGGCACGGCACCGGGCGACACGCAGAGAACAAGTAATATCGACCGCTTTCTGTCCTGTCGAGTCGGTTCGGCCGGCAACGGACACGGCCAGGCGGGGTAATAGAGGGTCCGTGCCGGTCGTGTACGCGTGTTGATATCGGATCCGCGTCGTCGGTCGTGGTCCTCGAAACTGTCTGAGAACCGCGTATAAATTTTTAGCTACCATCTCGTCCGGTTGTAAAACGTCGGCTGCCGATCCTAAAACGTCACAGCACGCGCAAAATTACACGGAAAACGAACGAAATAGAACTAGGAGTCGGCCCCTTATATTATGATAGCTGTTCAAGCGGTGAGCGAGGAGACCCATCGTGTCGAGCGCGTCCCCGTACGAGTCGGATTCGGTCGTCAGATCACGAGACAGTGTCGACAGCGCAGATCTGCGAGCGCTCTGCCTCCCGACAGTCCGTCGTGTCGGCTTCTGGGCGGCGGTGCTGATACCGTTCGTCCTGCTGAGTTTGCTGGCAAGCGGGGTCATCGTCGAGTTGCCGTTCGTCGCCGGCGGCCTGCTCGCGGTGAACCTCGCTGGCCTGTTGCTCGGACAGGAGCACAACCGGTAGGACGCGCTCGCGGTGGGTGCCTCCTCACGCACAGCCAGCCACCGAATCGCCACCCGACCTTCACGCGTCTTCGAGTCCACGGGGCCTGACCGCCCCACCGCGTTTCCGTGGCCCCGCGCTGCGGACTCCCATGGCTCCGCATCCGCGGGCCGTTCCCTGACTTTCAAGTACGAAGCCGGGGCCAGACCGCTGTATGCCCGACGCCACCCACGTCATCGCGGGCACGTGCACCACCACGTTCGACGGCACAGGCCGCCGCCAGCACGGCGAGGTTCTCGTCATCGTCAAGCCCGACGGCACGACACTTGTCCACGACGCCGCCGGCTACCAGCCGGTCGCGTGGCTCACACGGCCGGAGTCGGTGACAATCGAGACCGACGCCGTGACCGCCGCCGACGGCGACCAGCACCTCTCTGTCGAGGTCCACGAAACCCACGTCCGCGGACGGTACCCGACCACCGACGCCGGGGTCCCGATCGGGGACTGTCCCTGTGGCGGTCGGCTCGTCCGGACCCGCGGCGCTGTCAGCTGTCCGGCGTGTGACGACCGCTACGGCCTCCCGACGGGCGCGACGGTCACCGACGAGTGCTGTGACGACTGCGACCTGCCCCGCATCCGGGTCCAGCGGGGCGCGACCTTCGTCGTCTGTCTGGACCGGGACTGCGAGTCCGTGGACGACCGCGTCCGCGCGGCGTTCGACCGCGAGTGGGACTGTCCCGACTGCGGGGCCAACCTGCGTGTCCTCCGGCGCGGCGGACTCATTCTCGGCTGTGACGACTATCCGGACTGTGAGACTGGCTTCGCATTCCCCGAGGGGATCCACGATGGCACGTGTGCGTGTGGCCTGCCGGCCTTCGAGACGCCTTCGGGCCGGCGGTGTCTCGACAGCGACTGTGTGGCCGCGGTCGAATGATACTGTCGGCTATAACTTCGTGCAGATATTCCACGCTCCGGAGTGCCGATACTGCTCACGGGCTTATAGCCGACAGTATGAGCCGACGACCCCGGCACAGCGGACGACACCGCAGGGGATTTGAGGCGCGCACGCGCACTGCGGGCATGGACGCGACCTACGATGGCGACGGGGTGCGCGCTGGCCGGGCGGCACGCGAGCAGTTCTACGACGCCCGCGGGTACGGCCGGCCCGCCGACGGCGACGTCCGCCTCGAACCGGTCGAGGCAGCACACCTCCTCTTCCGGGGGGACCTCGACGCCGTCGTCGACAGTCGCACCGGCGACCGCCTCCAGTTCCGGGCCTTTCTCGCCTCCGGGGCTGTCTCCGAGGTGGCCTTTTTCGTCTACAAGGACCTCCGGGACCGCGGGTTCTACCTCTCGCCGGTCCGGGCAGAGAGCGGCTGGGACTTCGTCGTCTACCCGCGCGGCAAGGGGCCGTGGGACGACGCCGTCGCCTACTGCGTGCGGGCCGTCGGCGAGCGGTCGGACGTTCCCGCCCGCGACCTCTCGAGGCTGGCCACTGCCGGGAACGACGGAACCGGTGTACTGGCGGTCGTCGACGAGGAGAGCGAAGTCACGTACTTCGCGGTCGAGGCGCCGACGCTGACCGGGTCGACGTACCACGACGTCCCCGCGGTGACCGGCGAACTCGTGGCCGACCGTGTGCTGGTCCCGGAGCCGCCCGGGGCACTGTACGACCGGGCCTTCTACGGCCAGCGCCTGACCGACGGAGCGACGGTCCAGCTCTCGCTCGTCGAGGCCGCCTCCCTCGCCGGCCGGGGGACGCTCTCGCTCGCCGACAGCACCGGGGAGGCCAGCCGGCAGCGCGTCGTCGAGTGCGGACGGGCAGTCGAGGGCGACCGGTTCGACCGCCGGCTCCGCGTCTACACCGCGTTGCGGACCGCAGGGATCGTCCCCAAGACTGGCTACAAGTTCGGCGCGGACTTCCGGACCTACGCCGACGTCGACAGCGTGGCGGACCTCGGCCACTCCGAGCGGCTGGTGCGTGTCCTCCCCGGCGAACACGAGTTCGCACCCCGGAGCCTCGCGCTCGACGTCCGACTGGCCCACGGCGTCCGCAAGGAGATGGTCTTCGCGTCGGCCGACGGAACTGGCGTCGAGTGGCTCTCCGTGACGCGACTGACACCCTGATCGACCGCTCGCCCACAACGGTTTTTGCCGGGCCGGCACACCAGTCCGGATGTGTTCCGTCTGCAGGGTCTCAGCGCGGGGATACGCGGGACGTCACCGCCGATTCTGACCGATGGATTCGCGCTCGTCACGGAACTGGGCGGGGTGGCGTTTCTCGTCGTCTTCCTCTCGGTGGTCTACTGGGTTGACGACAGAGAGGCGACCGGGACGGTCATCGGCTACGCGCTCGTCGCGCTCGCGGTCACGCTCGCGCTGAAGTCCGGATTCGCGCTGTCCCGACCCCCGGCGTCGGTCCGTGCCATCCCGGTCGAGCCCGGTTCGTACGGGTTCCCGAGCGGGCACGCCATCGCCGCGACAGTCGTCTACGCCGGCCTGCTGGTGACTCGCGACCGCCTGTCCGATCTCTGGGTCGCGGTGCCGACGGCACTCCTCATCGTGGTGATTGGCCTCTCCCGGGTCGTCGTCGGAGTCCACTACCTGGGTGACGTGATCGTCGGCCACGCCGTGGGCCTGGTGGTGCTGGCGGGCCTCTGGTGGGGCGTCGGCGGTCGCCCCGACCGTGCCTGTCTGATCGCCGCTGGCGTGGCCGTCCTCACCGTCGGCACCACCGGCGGCAGTCTCGACTCGTTGCTCGCGCTCGGCGGCAGTCTCGGCGGCGCGGTCGCGTTCCGTGCCGTCGATACCGATTCTCTCTCCCAGCCTGCTGGCCGGGTCGAGGCCGCCGTCCTCGTCGCGGTCGGCCTCCCGGTCGCGGGTGTGCTGTACTGGCTGTCCTCGCGTGCCGGGTTCGCTCCGGTCGCCGTCGCCGGGAACGCCCTGCTCGTCGCTGTCGTCGTCGTGCTGCCCGCCGCGTTCGAGGGCCGACGTCTGGCCCCGGCGTCTGCCCGGTGACCGACGACCGACTGCCGGTGGTCGCTGTCTCCGGACGCGGGGGACTTTTTGTGACTCGGACGCTGGTTCGGGACATGGACCTTCCACTCGGTGACGGCAGCGTTACCGTCGCGCTGTCCGACTGTGACGTGACCGTCGCCGACCCGGCAGGCGGCCAGGCGGTCGACGTTCGCCAGGCGGCAACGCGGGCCGTGGCGAATCCGCAGGGACCGCCGCTGGCCGAACGCGTCGACTCCGGGGACACCGTCGCCGTGGTAGTCACCGACGTGACCCGCGCGACGCCCGACGACGTCCTCCTCGACGTCCTGCTGGCTGAACTCCGGACGGTCGGCGTCGGCCGCGAGCAGGTGACCGTGGTCATGGGACTCGGTCTCCACCGACCGATGACCGACGCCGAGATCCGCGACGCGCTGGGCGACCACGCCGGCCTCGCGGTGAACCACGACCCCGACACGGCGGTCGAGATCGGCACCGTCGATGGGTGTCGGATCGAACTCTCGGAGACGGTCGCTGGTGCCGACACGGTCGTCTCGACGGGGATGGTCGAACCCCACCAGTACGCCGGCTTCTCGGGCGGCGCGAAGACTGTCGTCGTCGGCGCCGGCGGCGAGTCGCAGATCCGGTACAGCCACGGTCCGGAGATGCTTGCCCGGGAAGGTGTCCGCCTGGGACGGATCGAGGACAACCCCTTCCGTGCCTTCGTCGACGAGGCGGGCGACGTCGTGGGTCTCGATTTCTGCCTGAACGTCACCCACGGGCCCGCCGGAATCGTGGGTGCGAGCGCTGGCGACCCGCGGGCGGTCGTGGCCGACCTCGCCGCCACGGCCCGCGAGGCACTCTCCGTCGAGGCCGGGAGCGGCTACGACGCGGTCGTCGCGGGTGTCGGCGCACCCAAAGACGCCAACCTCTACCAGGCCACGCGGGCGGCGACGTACGTGATCCTGGGCGCACACAACCCCCTCCGGTCGGGCGGTCGGGTCGTGCTGCCGGCCGAACTCCCGGAGGGTGCCGGCGAGGGGACCGGCGAACGTCGCTTCCACGACCGGCTCTCGACGGCCGACAGCGCCCACACTCTGTACGAGGCGATGCGGGAGGGCTACGAACCCGGTGCCCAGCGGGCCTTCGTCGTCGCCCGCGCACTGCTGGATCACGACATCTGGGTGACCGACAGCCACCATCCGGAGGTCGTTGAGGAGTGTCTCATGCACGCCGCGCCCTCCGTCGACGGGGCCGTCGAACCGGGCAGCGACGTGCTCGTCGTCCCCGACGCGCTGAACACGCTACTGGTGACAGCATAGGTCAAATCGGCGTTTGACTCATCAGCGCGTTGATTATCCCGCCGGGTCGACATCGGGGTATGAGACGTCGAGACGTACTCGTGACCGCAGGCACGGCCCTGGCAGCCGGGATGGCCGGCTGTATAGGCGGCACCGACGACAAAAGCGAGAGCGACGGCAGCGCGGCCGCCGCGAACGGGACGGCGGCTTCGGCTGGTTCGGAGCCCCGGCGCGTCGTCACGGTCAGCGGGACCGGCGAGGTCAGGGGCGACCCGGACCGCGTGCGCCTGTCGTTCGACATCGAGGCGCGCGCGGACGACGCCCGGGCCGTCAGGGACGACCTCGCGACGCGGGCCGAATCGGTCCGGACTGCCCTGGTCGAGGCCGGCGTCGACGAGGACGACATCACGACAACGAGGTTCCGGATCGACGAGCGGATCGACCGCCGCCGACTCCGGGAGGCCGAGATCGATCCGGACTCGCCGGAGGCACGCGAACGGTTCCGGTTCTACCAGGGATCACACACGTTCGAGATCGAGATCGACGACGTCGGCGCGGTCGGATCGACTATCGACGCCGCAGTTGACGCGGGCGCCGACGAGGTCGACCGCGTGGTCTTCACCCTCTCCGACGAGAAGCGGACCGAACTGCGAGAGGAGGCACTCCGGAAGGCCGTCCGGAACGCCCGCTCGGAGGCCGACGCCGTCGCCGACGAAGTGGGTGCCGAGATTGTCGAGGCGACCGTCGTCGACGCCTCCAGCGGACGGATCGGTCCCGTGGAACGGTCGGGCGACGCGGCCGCCGCGGCGACGCCCACGCCCCAGGCGGAGTCGGGTGGATCCTCGACTGGCGTCGAACCCGGCGACGTGACCGTCTCCGTCGACGTGGACGTCCGGTACACGATGGCGTGACCGGTCCGGCGGAGCCGAAATGCCGTCCGTGTGACGCCGTCGCACCCGTATCAGCCGACGGATAGATTTATATGGACCTCTGTGCTTGTAACGGATGCTTATGTCCAACACGGAGGATTCGTCGGCTACCCCGGCGGATCGAGTTCTTCCAGGGTACACTGAATAGTACCTCCGAGATCGAGGACGCACGGATTTTCGACACCACGCTGCGTGACGGCGAGCAGACGCCGAGAACGTCGTTCTCCTACGAGGACAAACGCGAGATAGCGTCGCGCCTCGACGAGATGGGGACCCACGTCATCGAGGCGGGGTTCCCGGTCAACTCCGAGGCGGAGTTCGAGGCGACCCGCGACATCGCGGAGTCGACACAGAGGACGACCTGTGGGCTCGCGCGCGTGGTCGAGAAAGATGTCGAAGCGGCACTCGAGTCGGGCGTCGAGATGGTCCACGTGTTCGTCTCGACCAGCGACGTCCAGCTCGAGGATTCGATGCACGCCACCCGCGAGGAGGCCAAACAGCGTGCCATCGAGTCCATCGAACGCGTCACGGAGGCCGGCGTCGAGTGCATGTTCTCGCCGATGGACGCCACCCGCACCGACGAAGAGTTTCTGCTGGAGATCGTCTCCGAGACGGCCGCCGCGGGGGCAGACTGGATCAACATCCCCGACACCTGCGGGGTTGCAACGCCGACCCGGTTCGGCACGCTGACGGCGAAGGTCGTCGACGCCGCTGACGGGGCGCGCATTGACGTGCACACCCACGACGACTTCGGGCTGGCCGGCGCGAACGTGCTGGCGGGCTTCGAAGCCGGTGCGTCACAGGCGCAGGTGTCGGTCAACGGCATCGGCGAGCGTGCCGGCAACGCCGCCTACGAGGAGGTCGTGATGGCACTCGAGTCGCTGTACGACCTCGACACCGGCGTCGACACGACAGGAATAACCGAGCTGTCGCGGCTGATCGAGGAGAAGTCGGACGTACCGGTGCCGGGCAACAAACCCGTCGTGGGGGACAACGCCTTCTCCCACGAGAGCGGCATCCACGCCGCCGGTGTCATCGAGAACTCCGACACCTTCGAGCCGGGCGTGATGACCCCCGGGATGGTCGGTGCCGAGCGCGAACTCGTCCTCGGCAAGCACACCGGCACCCACTCGGTGCGAGAACGTCTCGTCGACGCGGGCTTCGATCCCACCGAGGAGGAGGTCCGGGAGGTCACCCGCCGGGTCAAAGACTTCGGCGCCCAGTCCCAGCGGGTCACGATGACCGAACTGGAGAAGTTCGCCCGCGAGGTGGGCGTCGCCGAGCGAGAGGAGGTCCGCGCGTAGGACCATGCCCCCGCGTGCGCACATCGACAGCAGCGAGCAGCGAATAGCCAACCACGAGCGAGCAGCGCGCCGGCCGTTCGTGTCACGGAAAGCTTATTACGAGTGGGAAGCACAGGTTCGTAGTGATGCGAGAAACCGCCCGTGGCCAGTCCGCGCGCTGCGCCGCGAGCGGGACGCTTCTCCTCGGTATCATTGTAGGGGCTGTATAGCCCCTCACACCCACCCTTTTCGGCCGGTACCGTTCGTACACCAGGAAGTTACACACATGAGATACACACAGGAGGGCCGGACGTGAGCGAACGAGCGTCCGTTCCACGACAGGAGGCAGAGGACGCCGAGGCCGAGACGGCCGAGGACGAACCAGCACAGTCGCCAGTCGAGACAGGTGCCGAGGCAGTCGTCGCTGCCCTCGAGGTGGCGGGCGTCGAGTACCTGTTCGGCGTCCAGGGCGGGGCGATCATGCCCGTCTACGACGCCCTCTACAGCAGCGACGAGTTGAAGCACGTGACGATGGCCCACGAACAGGGCGCGGCTCACGCCGCCGACGCCTACGGCATCGTCAGCGGCGACCCCGGGATCTGTATGGCGACCTCGGGACCGGGCGCGACGAACCTCGTGACCGGACTCGCGGACGCCAGCATGGACTCGGACCCGGTGGTCGCGCTGACCGGCCAGGTGCCCACGGCGTTTGTCGGCAACGACGCGTTCCAGGAGACCGATACCATCGGCGTCACCCAGCCCGTCACCAAGCACAATATCTTCGCCGACGACTCCGACGGGGTCGGCGAAGACGTCGGCACCGCCTGGGCGCTGGCCAACGAGGGACGCCAGGGACCAACCCTGGTCGACCTCCCCAAGGACGTCACCCAGGGTGAGACGGACCGCCAGCCCAGCGAACCACGCACGCCGGACACGTACAACCCGCCCGACGAGGCGGAGGGAGTGATGGTCGAGGCCGCCACAGAGGCGCTGGCCGAGGCCGACCGTCCCATCATCCTCTCGGGGGGCGGTGTGATCAAAGGCGAGGCCTGCGACGAACTCCAGCAGTTCGCCCGCGAGTACGGGATTCCGGTCATCACGACGATGCCCGGCACAGGGTCGTTCCCCGAGGACGACCCCCTCTCGATGGGCATCGCCGGGATGCACGGCACCGGGTACGCAAACCTCGCCATCTCGAACTGCGACCTGCTCGTCGGCGTCGGCACGCGGTTCGACGACCGGCTGACCGGCGACCTGGAGACGTTCGCGCCGGACGCGGAGGTCGTCCACGTCGACATCGACCCCGCCGAGATCAGCAAGAACGTCTACGCCGACTACCCGCTGGTCGGCGACGCCAGACAGGTCATCCGGCAACTCGACGACGCGATGTCGAGCACGCCCGACTGCGAGGCGTGGCGCGAGACCTGCGAGCAGTGGAAGGTCGAGTACCCGCTGGACTACGAGACGCCAGAGGACGACCCGATCAAGCCCCAGTACATCGTCGAGAAGTACGACGAGGTGACGCCCGAGGACACCATCGTCGCTGCCGGCGTCGGCCAGCACCAGATGTGGGCCTGGCAGTACTGGACCTTCACCGAGCCCCGGACGTGGGTCACCTCCCACGGCCTGGGGACGATGGGGTACGCCGTCCCGGCCGCGATCGGCGCGAAACTGGCCGCGCCCGACCGCGAGGTCGTCGCGTTCGACGGCGACGGCTCGTTCCTGATGACCGGCCAGGAACTCTCCGTGGCGGTCCGGGAGAACCTCAACATCACCATCGTCGTCCTCAACAACGAGGCTGTCGGGATGGTCCGCCAGTGGCAGGACGGCTTCTACGAGGGCCGCCGGATGGCCTCCGAGTATCCCTGGATCCCGGAGTTCGACAAACTCGCAGAGGCCTACGGCGCCCAGGGGTTGCGCCTGGAGGCCTACGACGAGGTCGAGGAGACCATCCAGACTGCCCGCGAGTACGAGGGTCCCTCGGTCATCGACGCCATCATCGACCCCATGGAGAACGTCTACCCGATGGTGCCAAGCGGGGGCGACAACGCCCGCTTTGCACTGAACGAACAGCACCTGGAGGACATCTGATCATGACGCAGGGAGAACTCCCCGGAGCACACCCGGACGAACGGATGCACCCGGAGGGACGGCGCAACAAACAGGGCATCCGGATCGACCCCGAGGTCGAGGCCGAACACCCGCCCGAGCGGACCGTCCTCTCGGCGCTGGTGAAACACAGACCCGGTGTGCTCGCGGAGGTGTCGGGCCTGTTCAGCCGACGGATGTTCAACATCGAGTCACTGACCGTCGGCCCGACCATCGACGACCGCCTGGCCCGGATGACCATCGTCATCGAGGAACCGCGCCCTGGCGTCGACCAGGCGAAAAAGCAACTCGAGAAGCTCGTGCCCGTGGTCTCGGTGCGCGAACTCGCCGACGACGCCGTCCAGCGCGAGCTGGTCATCCTGAAAGTCGACGGCGACGAGCCCGACAAGGTCAACGCCATCACGCAGATGTACGGCGGCGAGACCCTCGACGCGGGTTCCCGGACGATCACGGTCGAACTCACCGGCGACAAGCAGAAGATCGACGACGCCATCGAGGCCTACGAGCAGTTCGGCATCCGCGAACTCGTGCGAACGGGCTACGCCGCGCTGGCCCGCGGCGCCGAACCGACCGCGAAGGTCACCCACCCGAACAAGGCCCCGACGGACGCGCAGGTCGAGACACAGGAGGCCATGGATGACTGAGTTCACCACCGAAATCTACTACGACGAGGACGCGGACGTGTCGTATCTCGAGGACAAGACGGTCGCAGTGCTGGGGTACGGCAGCCAGGGCCACGCCCACGCGCTGAACCTCTCGGACAGCGGCGTGGACGTGGTCGTCGGCCTGCACGAGTCGTCGTCCTCCCGGGAAGACGTCCGGGCGGCCGGTCTCGACGTGGCAACCCCGCGCGAGGCCACAGCGCAGGCCGAGATCGTCAGCTTCCTCATTCCCGACACGGTCCAGCCGGCCGTCTACGAAGACGTCGAGGACGAACTCGAGGCGGGCAACACAGTCCAGTTCGCCCACGGGTTCAACATCCACTACGGGCAGATCGAACCGCCCGACAACGTCGACGTGACCATGATCGCGCCAAAGACGCCCGGGCACCTGCTCCGGCGCCACTACGAGCAGGGACAGGGCACCCCCGGCCTGCTCGCTGTCTACCAGGACGCCACGGGCGACGCCAAGGCGGAGGCGCTGGCCTACGCGAAACAGCTCTCCTGTACCAAGGCGGGCGTCATCGAGACGACCTTCCGCGAGGAGGTCGAGACCGACCTCTTCGGCGAGCAGGCGGTGCTGTGTGGCGGCGTCACGGAGATGGTCAAGGCCGGCTTCGAGACGCTGGTGGAGGCTGGCTACTCGCCGGAGATGGCCTACTTCGAGTGTCTGAACGAGCTGAAACTGATCGTCGACCTGATGTACGAGGGCGGGCACATGGAGATGTGGAACTCCGTCTCGGACACGGCGGAGTACGGCGGTCTGACGCGGGGCGAGGAAGTCATCGACCGCGAGGGGATGCAGGAGATCCTCGAGGGCGTCCAGACCGGCGAGTTCGCACGCGAGTGGATCACCGAGAATCAGGCCGACCGGCCGGCCTACAAGCAGTACCGCGAGGCAGAACAGAACCACCAGGTCGAACAGGTGGGCGAGCGTCTGCGCGACCTCTTCGCGTGGGAGGACCAACAATGACAGAGATGGGAGACATCGATCACACGAACCCGTACACGGACGAACCGTTCGTCGAGACGTACCGGCGCGGACCGGTCGTCGCCGCCGACGGTGGCGAACGCGACGCCGCCGAGGAGGAGACAGACGACGAGACGATGGCGGACGTTCCCCACACGTCCCCGAACGAAGGGACCAACCGCACCTTCGAGCGGGGCGGGGAAAACCAAGACGACACTGTATGAGCCAGAATACTCTGTACGACACGGTCTGGGAGAAACACAGGGTCACCGAACTGCCCAACGGGCAAGACCAGCTGTTCGTCGGCCTGCACCTGATCCACGAGGTGACCAGCCCGCAGGCGTTCGCGATGCTGGAGGAGCGCGACCTCGATGTCGCCTTCCCCGACCAGACCTACGCCACGACCGACCACATCGCCCCGACAGAGGCCGAGAAACGGGAGCGGCCCCTCACTGACGACCAGGCCGAGGAGATGCTCTCGGCGCTGGAGCGGAACGTCTCCGAGAACGGCATCACCTTCTTCGGATTCGACTCGGGCAAGCAGGGCATCACGCACGTCGTCGCCCCCGAGCTGGGCCTCAGCCAGCCAGGGATGACCGTCGCCTGTGGCGACTCCCACACCGCCACCCACGGCGCGTTCGGCTCCATCGGCGTCGGCGTCGGGACCTCCCAGATACGGGACATCCTCGCGACGGGCTGTATCGCCGCGGACAAACAGCAGGTCCGGCGCATCGAGGTCGAAGGATCGCTCGGCGAGGGCGTCTACGCCAAGGACATCATCATGAAGATCATCCAGGAACTGGGCGTGGACGGCGGCGTCGGTCACGTCTACGAGTACGGCGGTCCCGCGATCCGCGAACTGGACATGGAGGGCCGGCTCGCGGTCTGCAACATGTCCATCGAGGGGGGCGCCCGCGCGGGCTACATCAACCCTGACGAGACCACCTACGAGTACCTCCGGGGCCGCGAGTACGTCCCCGAAGGAGAAGCCTTCGAGGAACGCAAGGCCTACTGGGAGTCGATCAAGTCGGGCGCGGACGCCGAGTACGACGACGTCGTCACCATCGACGTCGACGGGATGGATCCGCTCGTGACCTGGGGCATCAACCCCGGTCAGGTCATCGAACTCTCCCAGCCGGTCCCCGCGCCGGACGATTTCGAGGCACGGATCGAGCGGGAGGCCGCACAGGACGCACTCGATCACATGGACCTCTCCTCGGGCGAGTCGATGCTGGGCTACGA
Organism: uncultured Halobacteriales archaeon; assembly: GCA_964471665.1. Classification (GTDB taxonomy): domain Archaea; phylum Halobacteriota; class Halobacteria; order Halobacteriales; family Haloarculaceae; genus SW-9-67-25. The sequence goes on from CAYYHG010000016.1 coordinate 13,376, forward strand.
GATCGACGTCGCGTTCCTCGGAACGTGTACGAACGGCCGGGTCCGGGACTTCGAGCGGGCCGCCGAAATCCTGGCGGGCCGGACGATCGACGAGGGCGTGCGCGCGCTCGCGGTGCCGGGGTCGGAGACGGTCCGGACACAGTGTGAGGAGCGGGGTATCGACGAGACGTTCATCGAGGCCGGCTTCCAGTGGCGCCGGGCGGGGTGTTCGATGTGTCTGGCGATGAACGACGACTCGCTGGTGGGAGACGAGGTCTGTGCGTCCTCCTCGAACCGGAACTTCATCGGCCGGCAGGGTTCGAAGGAGGGCCGCACGGTGTTGATGTCGCCGGCGATGGTCGCCGCCGCGGCCGTCGAGGGCGAACTCACCGACTGCCGTCGCTTCGTCGACGACGAGGGAGCGACGACGGTGTCGGCAGACGACGTCGAGGAGGCGGCCGACTGATGTCGGAACAGCACATCACCGGTGTGAGCGGGACGGGCGTCCCGATTCCGGGCGACGACGTCGACACCGACCAGATCCTTCCGGCCCGGTTCCTGAAGGAGGTCACCTTCGACAACATGGCGGAGTATCTCTTCTACGACGTCCGCCGGGACGACGACGGGAGTCTGAACGACCACCCGCTCAACCGGTTCGAGGGAGCCTCGATCGCGGTCGTCAACTCGAATTTCGGGTGTGGCTCCTCCCGCGAACACGCCCCCCAGGCGATGATGCGCTGGGGCATCGACGGTGTCGTCGGCGAGTCCTTCGCCGAGATCTTCCGGGACAACTGCAAGTCGCTGGGGATTCCGGCCATCACCGCCAGCCACGACGAGGTGGCTCCACTCCAGGCGTGGATCGAGGACAACCCCGACGGCGAGATCGAGATCGACGTCGAGCGCGAGGCGGTCCGCTACGACGACACCACGATCGAGGGCGAGATCGACCACGCGATGAAGGAAGCGCTGGTCGACGGCATCTGGGACACGACGGCGCTGATGTACTCGAACCTGAGCAAGGTCGAACGGACGGCCGCCGGGTTGCCGTACGTGACCTCGGTGGACTGGTAGTGATTGCTGTAAGCCATTCCCGGATCGACCGCAAGACGCGACGCGGTCGAAACGGTAATTCGTTACAGCAATCACTATGAGACTGCTGGCTCCGCAGACACGATACCCGCCCGCGGGAGGGCGGAGTCGCTCGCGGGCCTGCGGCCGACAGGGTGAGAGCCAGCTATTTGATAACGGGGTTCATACGCGGGCGCATGGACGAGCAGGCGCCGTCGACAAAGCGGGTGTTTCCGCCGGCAGGGGAGGGGACGGTGCCGGCGTGTCCACACGAGACTGTCGAGCAACTGGGCGTCGACGCCGGCCAGAACCAGTACCTCCGGTGCCGGGAGTGTGGGGCGGTCATCGTGTCGTTCTCGGCGACCTCACAGTGGGAGGAGCAGCGCGAGGCCCTCTCCCAGGAGTCCCGGGAGTGGAACCCGCTCATCGACGCCCTCCGGACCGAGCGGACCGGGCCACAGGAGGACCCGCGACGCGAGGACCCACACCGGAGAGACCCCGACTCGCTGGTCGCCCGGGTGCGCCAGACGTGGCGCCAGTTCTGGGCCGACTGATAGTGATTGCTGTAAGCCATTACCGGATCGACCGCAGGACTCGACGCGGTCGAAACGGGAATTCGTTACAGCAATCACTATGAGAGATGCTCGGACGACTCATACTGTCGGCTATAACTTCGTGGAGATATTCGGCACCCCGGGGTGTCGATACTGCTCACGGGCTTATAGCCGACAGTATCACTCGTCGGGCGTTCGTGGCTGCCGGTGCAGTCGCGCTCGCAGGGTGTGGCGGCGACGCAACTGGAGGGGACGTTCGCCCCGTGAGTGGGCCCGCTCACCGCCCGAACCGTCGCTGTCGTCGCTGGTAGTCCCGGAGCGCACGCAGGTAGTCTCGGCGACGGAAGTTCTGCCAGTTGACGTCCGTGAAGTACAGTTCCGAGTAGACGGACTGCCAGATCATGAAATCCGAGAGCCGTTCGGCGCCGGTCTTGACGACGAGGTCGGGGTCGGTCGGGAAGACGAGCCGGCCTTCGATGTCGGCTTCGGAGATGTTCTCGGGGTCGAGTTCGGCCGTCGCGACGTCCTCGGCGATGGACTGGACGGCGGCGGCGAATTCGGCTTTCCCGCCGAGGCCGATGCTCACCTGGACGGGCGCGTCGGCGCGCTCGTGGTCGCCGGGGCCGCGAACGGCGATCTCCCGGGGCACGTCGAGGTCGTGGAGGTCCGACCGGAGCGAGGGCACGGCCTCCTCGTCGAGGACACTCACGTACACGACCACGCGCTCGGCGTCGAACTCGAAGGCCCAGCCGAGCACGTCCGCGAGCGTCCCGTAGCCGCCGGCGCCGAGCAGATCCCGCTCGGTGATGACGACCGCCACCGTCTCCGGGAGGTCCGCGTCGCTCACCCGGAGGCGGGTGGCGAGGTAGGTGTCGTACAGCCCCACGCCCCCAGTTGTCGGGGGCGAGACAAAACCGGTTCGGTGAGGGCGACGTCTCCGCGCCGACACCGGCGCCACAGCGAATGTTATAAGACGAGGGGGCGATTGCCGGCGAGTAGTGACAGACAGAGTCCGGCGCGCGGCGGCGTTCGCGATCGTCGGGACGCTCGCGGTCGCGGTTCCGCGACTCGGACGGGTACAGGAGCCGGCCTACGCGACCGTCGCTGCGACCGGGCCGTTCCTGGCCGTCGCGGTTGTCGCCCTCATGGTCGGTCGCGACAGCCGGGTGTTCGAACTGTTCGCCCGCCGTGGTGACCGCCACGACGGTACACTCTACGGCCTGGCCGGCTTCGCGCTGGCTGCCGCGGGACTTTCGATCCTCACTGTCGAGTTCGGCATGCCCGGCTACGTGTTCGTCGGGACGGTCCTGCTCGTGGCCTACGGCAACCTCGGCGGCCAGCTCGTCCGGCTGTACAGCACCGAGCGCGTCCTCGTCACCGCCGGCTTCGTGACCGGGGGGTTCCTCGCCGCGACCGCCGGCCCGCTGGTCGCGACCTGGCTGTTCGGCGCGGTCGTGCCGTTCCCTGTCGTGGCCTTCCTCGCAGCCAGCGGCGCCCTGCTGGGAGCCCTCCTTCGGGAGATCCTCTTTCGACGGGACGACCCGCTCGTGATGGTCGTGGTCGGGCTCCTGTTGTGGCTGTTCGCCGTTCTCCCGATCGAGATTACGGCGACCCGCGTCGGTGTCGCCCTCGCCGTGACTGTCGGTCTCGGATACGTCTCCTACGCGCTCGAGACTGCGTCCGTCGCGGGGATGGTGACCGGCATCCTGCTTGGGCTGTTGACGATCGTTCTCGGCGACTACGGGTGGTTCGCGATCCTGGTGGCCTTCTTCGGAATCGGCGGCCTGGCTGCCAAGTACCGCTACGAGGACAAACGCGTCCGGGGCATCGCCGAGGAGAACGAGGGGGCACGCGGAACCGGTAACGTCCTGGCGAACTCGCTGGTCGCGCTGGTGGCGGTGCTCGGCGCGGCCGCCAGCCCGGGCGTCGGTATCTCGTCACACGCGTTCCTGTTCGCGTTCGCCGGCGCCGTCAGCGCCGCGCTCGCGGACACCCTCTCGAGCGAACTCGGCGGCCTGTTCGACCAGCCGCGTCTCGTCACCACCCTGGAGGTGGTCGACCCCGGGACCGACGGGGCGGTGACCTGGCAGGGCGAACTCGCGGGCGTCGTCGGGGCCATCGTCGTCGCGGCCATCGCGATGGTACTTTTCAGCCAGGTCGACTCCGCCGGCGCGGGCGTCATTGTCGCCGCCGGCGTCGTCGGAATGACCGTCGACAGTCTCCTCGGGGCAACCGTCGAGGGCTGGCTGTTCGGCAACCAGGGTGTCAATTTCGTGGCGACGCTCGTGGCCGCGCTTGTCGGCGCCGGCCTGGCGGTCACGCTCGGTCTCTCGCCGCTATGAGTGTCCGCGAGGGCGACCCCGCCGACCTGCCGCGACTCCGCGACATCCAGGAGCGGGCGCTGGCCGAACCCTGGCCGGAACTGCTGTCGACCGCTGTCGAGGGACCGCCGCCGCTGTACGTGGTCGAGGACGGCACTCCCGTGGGGTACACCATCGCCGTGACCGACGGCGAGTCCGTGGCCTACGTCCCGGAGTTCGCCGTCGATCCGGACCGCCAGCGCGAGGGCTACGGCTCCCGGCTGCTCGCGGAGTTGCGCGCGCGCCTGGCAGCCGCGGGACACGACGAACTCCGGGTGACCGTCCGGGCGAGCGACGACGGCGCCAGGGCCTTCTACGCCAGTGTGGGTTTCGAGCGTCTCGACCGGATCGAGGGCCACTTCGAGAACCGGGACGGGTTGTTGCTCGTGCTCGCACTCGAGGGGTGAGCGCTATCAGTCGGTCGGATACTCCGTCTCCAGCGGATCGGCGCCGGTCTCGTCCGGTGTTTGATCGCTGGCGGGGCTGACACTGCCGGTCCGGTAGCCGTGGAGGTCGAGTGTCACGTGATCGAACCCGAGGTCGGCGATGTGGTCGCGTGCCGCCCGCACGAAGTCCGGATCGAGCGCCGTCTCGAGTTCGTCCTCGCCGACCTCGATCCGCGCGAGGTCGCCGTGGTCGCGCACCCGGAACTGCTCGAAACCCCACGTCCGGAGCAACCGCTCGGCTCTCTCGACGCGGGTGAGCCGTTCCTCGGTCACTTCCAGCCCCGTCGGGATGCGCGAGGACAGACAGGCCATCGACGGCTTGTCGGCCACCGAGAGGCCGTAGTGGCGGGCAATCTCGCGGACCTCCTGTTTGGTGATGTCGTGTTCCAGGAGCGGCGAGTAGACGTCGAGTTCGTCGACCGCCTCCAGCCCCGGCCGGTGGCCCTCCCCGGGATCGGAGGCGTTCGTCCCGTCACAGACCACCGCGATGTCCAGCTCGCTGGCTCGGTCGAACATCGCCGAGAGGCGCATCGACCGGCAGTGGTAACAGCGCTTCTCGTCGTTTTGGACGAAGGCGTCGCTGTCGAGTTCCGAGAACGCCACGATGTCGTGGCGGAGACCGATCTCCGCTGCGACCTGGCGTGCGTCGTCCAGTTCCTCGGCAGGGAGGGTCTCGCTCTTTGCGGTGCACGCGACAGCGCCCTCGCCCAGCGCGTCGTGGGCGATGGCGGCGACGACGCTCGAATCGACGCCGCCCGAGAACGCGACGAGGACTCCGTCGCACTCGGCGAGATCAGCCCGGGCGGCTGTCAGTTTCTCCTCGACCATGGTCGACGTACCGCGCCCGCGATCAAAAGGGCGTTGCCCAGGAGCTACAGCCGACCGGTCACTCGTTCACGATGGCCGTCTCGAAGCCGTCGTCGTCGACCGCCACGCCCGCGGCACAGACGGCGTGTTCGAACTCGTGGTCGTAGAGTTCGCGGGCCGCGCCGGCGGCGTCGTCCGCCTCCAGCGGGAACGGTTCGGGACTGTCCCGCTCGTAGGTTGCCACCAGCGTCTGGCCCCTGACTGCCTCGACGACCAGCGCGTCCCGGCGAACGACGCCCACGAGGGCCCCGTGCCCGTCCCCGGGGGCAGTCGGATCGCCGTCGAGACCGACGATCCCTGCGACGCGGGGCGTGTCGTAGTCGTCTTTCTCGAAATCGAGCGCGAGCAACGGGCCGGCGAGGGCGTCCCGGGCGGGCGTGCCCAGGGCGAGTTTCTCCGCGATGGGGTCGACGTGCGAGCCGTTGCCCAGTACTGCGCCGCGGTCGGTGAGACGGACGCAGTTGTAGGAGATGTAGGGATTGTCGGTCTCCGGGGCGTCCTCGGTGGGACCGACCGTGACCGTGCCGTCGCGGTCGAGGGCCCGGCGGTTGGGAAACGAGCGCGAGGAGACGCGGTAGGCGCCCACCTCGGGGCCGACGACCAGGAAGCGTCCGACGTACATGCGCGTGGATGACAGGCGGGCGCGCATGTAGGTGTCGGTTCGAACCCCGCCCCTGGAGATTCCGGTCGCGGACACACGCGAAGAAAACGCCCGTCACCCGACGAACTTCCCGTCGGCACGCGACCAGTCCCACGACTGGTGGCGCACGCCCGGACTGGCGCCTGCCGGAACGACGTCGTACTCGCGGAGGAGTCGCCGGATCCCGGACGATCCACCGAAGTCGCCGCGGTACCAGAGAAACACGCGGGGCACCCGGACTGTTCCCGCGTCGGGGTCGTACTCGACGGTCGAGTCGAGGTAGGCACGCGCCGCGAGATCGAGCTGGTCGTCGACGGCGTCGGGTTCGTAGGCCCGGATCGCCGGACAGCTCGCCGCACCGCAGTTGAGCGCGAAGTGGATCCGCGGATCGAGCCTGTCGAGCCGGTACCGTATCTCGAAGGTGTCGGGGAGCAACCGGGGCAGGTACCCCAGCCCGTACTTCGAGCGACGGCGGATGAGGCCCTGCTCGATGTCGTCGAGGCTCAGTGCCGTGCCGGCGACGGTGAGGGCGGGAGCGCTGAAGAAGCGAACCATTCGAAGCCGGCTCTCGTAGAGGGCCGGCCGCTCGTCGAGCAGACGCTGCGTGCCGGCGTTGTAGCAGTTCAGCCAGAACGCGAGCGCGGTCTCGTGGTCGTGCCGGAGCGGACGCAGATCCGCCTCGTCGAACGCCGCCAGTGCGTCGAGATAGGGCTCGGGATCGGCGTCGGTCTTGTACGCGACGAGCAGTTCCTGGGCGGCTTCCGTCGGCGTCAGCCCGGACCCGCTCGCTGTCGCGTCCGTGTCTGCCCTCGCTCCAGCGCTCTCGTCACCGTCTCCGCCTGTACTCGCGTCTGTCTCCCCGTGTGCGGTTTCCGCGACGGACGCGGTGGTCATATCTACGAATCGGGCAGCGAGGGAAAAAGCGTTCCCCGGGCTGGCGTCCGCGCTACCAAAGCCGGCGGTGACGGGTCGATGGGAAAAAATCCGTGACCAGTCGGCAGGGACCCGGGGACCAGTCGACGGGGAACCGGTGACGAGGATACACACGCGGGGTAAGTTTAGGTCAGTCACGTCCTTGGCGGCGTGCATGGACACAGATTCCGATTCGGAGGCCGAGCCGCTGGCGGAGACGACGAGTCTCTGTCCGACCTGTCTCGAGCGCGTCCCCGGCCAGTACGAGGCCAGGGACGGCGCAGTCTATCTCACCCGGACCTGTCAGGACCACGGGACCGCGACCCGGGAAGTGTGGGGGTCACTCGACCACTGGGAGTGGGCGGCCGACATCGACCCCGAGTACGAGGCCGACGGGGACCTGACCGTCGACGGCGACCACGCCTGTCTGTCGGTCGTGGAGGTCACCCAGGACTGCAACCTCTCGTGTTCGTACTGTTTCGCGGGGTCGGGTCCCGGCGGGAAACAGCGGGCCTTCGAGGACGTCCTGGCGCTGCTGGAGGTGGTCCGGGAGGAGGCCGGCACCCGCCCCATCCAGTTTTCCGGGGGCGAACCGACCGTCCGCGACGACCTTCCCGAACTGGTCGAGCGGGCCGCCGGGATGGGCTTCGACCACGTCCAGGTCAATACCAACGGCGTCCGGGTGGCACGCGAGGACGGCTACGCACAGCGACTCGCCGACGCGGGCGTCACCGCACTCTACCTCCAGTTCGACGGGCTCACCGCAGAGACCTACGAGGAACTCCGCGAGGTCGACCTGGTCGAGGAGAAACACGCGGCCATCGAGGCCTGCCGCGAGGCAGACCTGCCGGTCGTGCTCGTCCCCACCGTGGTGCCGGGCGTCAACGACGACGAACTCGGGGACATCGTCCGCTTCGGGCTCGAGAACACCGACGTCGTCGAGTCGATCAACTTCCAGCCGGTCGCGCACTTCGGGCGCTTCGACGACCACGGCGGCGCCGAGCGGTTCCCCCTCGACGAGGTCGCTCGCCGGCTCGCCGATCAGGTCGAGGGGCTCGGTGCCCGGGACATGCTGCCGGTTCCCTGCTGTTCCTCGTACTGCCAGATGGCGACCGCGCTGCTCCCCCGGCCGGACGGACCGGTCGCGCTGACCGAGTTCCTGAACGAGGAACTCTGGGAGTCGGTCTCCGGGATGGTCGACGAACGCGACTGGATGGAGTTGCTCGCGAACACGACTGCCGGCCAGGCCAAGGCCTGCTCCTCGGCGGAGTGTTGCTGTGGCCCCGGCGTCCCCGGGAGCGATCTTGCCGGCGACATCCTCGGAGACACGGGCGGTGGTGTCGGGAGCGGCACCGGTAGCCCGATGGGTCTGCTCGAGACGGTGAGTTCGGTGGGCGTAGACGGGTTGCTCGACAGCGTGGTGCCGGTCTCGATCACGGGCTTCATGGACGCCGACGCCGCCGACGCCGGACGGCTGGAGAACTGCTGTATCTCCGTCCCCACGCCCGACGGTGACCTCGTCCCCTTCTGTGGGTACAACATGACCACCGAGGACGGCGAGTACGCCCTCCGCCAGAACGAGGGCTGGGGTGGCCGCCCGGCGGTCGACGAGCCGGTTCCCCACGAGCCCGAACCCGGCGGCTACGACGAGGACCCGCGAGGCCGCGAGGCGACCGAGACCCTCGACGTCGAAGGTGCCGATGACTAGCCTCCGGAACCCCCTCGAGGTCGCACTGGAGAATCCCTGGACGGTCCTCGAATCGATCCTGGACGGACCACTCCACCCTGGCGGCCACGAGGCGACTGCGGCGTTGCTGGATCGGGCCGACGTCGGGGCGGGGACGCGCCTGCTCGACGTGGGCTGTGGGGCCGGCGACGCGCTCGGCATGGCCCGTGATCGCGGTGCGACCGCCGTCGGGCTGGATCGCGACCCCGGCGAAGCGACGGCGGGTGTCCAAGGCGAGATGACTGTGCTGCCGGTCGGGACGGGGTGTGTCGACGTCGTGCTCGCGGAGTGTGTGCTCTGTCTCGCGAACTCGCTGCCCGAGGCGCTCGCGGAGACCAACCGCGTGCTCGGCGATGGGGGTCGGTTGGCGCTGTCGGACGTGGTCGTCGAGGACTCCGTGTCCGGGTTGCCGGGACCGATGGCCGAGGCGCTGTGTCTCACCGGCCGCCGTAGCGAGGCGGGGCTGGTGGCGGCCATCGAGGACGCCGGGTTCACCGTGGGCCAGGTTCGCGACCACCGCGCGGATCTGCTGGCGATGCGCGACGAACTGGCCACGAAAGTCGACTACGAGGGACTGCTGGGCGCCCTCGGCGAGCGTGGACAGCGAATCCTCGCCGGAATCGAGGACATAGAGGCCGCCGTCGAGAACGGCGATGTCGGGTACGTGTCCCTCGTCGCGACAGCGTAGCTGACACTGTCCCCTTCTACAACGAGAACGCGTCGGCGACTGTCACTGGCAGTTTTATTTTGAACAATTGGGTGAAGTGTACCATTCTTACATTTGGGACCTCTTGGCACACATGGACATAACGTCAGTCTTTAGCATTCCGGTCGGACATGACAAGGTATCGCCCGCAAATCATTCAATGGGGCGTTATGTCCACTCACCCTCTGCCCACCTTCGACGTCACCACTCGTGCGCGCCTGATCCTCTCTATTCAGCAACCAATTTAAGGATATGTCTCAATAGCGGCAGGCTGGCGAGTCATAAATACGAGGCGCAGGCCCCTCGATAACCCGGTCTGTGGTCAGCAAACCAGGTTGTTTTTGTATGCTGAGACTCGACTGACATATTGATGTCAGACGCACTATTTATTGTGAGTGAAGAAGGATACTGGGGTGAAGAGTGTATTGAACCGTTGACGACACTGTCGGACGCCGGGATCGAAATCACCATCGCAACGCCGAGCGGGGAACCGCCAGTGATCGACGAACGGTCTGTCGATCCAGACGAAGTCGGTGAGGAGACTGCTGCACACGTCACCGAAGTCCACGAAACCGACGACCGGATGCGGAATCCAGTGGCCTTGGCGGACGCCGACCCGAACGCGTATGACGCCGTCGTGTTCCCGGGTGGCCACGGCACCGAGTGGGACATTACCCAGGACCGCCACGCCCGAGCAGCACTCCGAACAGTCGTCGAGGACGACAGTACAAAGGCACTCGTCGTCTGCCATGCCGTCGGGATTCTCGCCTTTACCCGCGACTCCGATGGCGGGCTACTCGTCTCCGGCCGGGACGTGACCGGGTTCCCGAACGACTGGGAGGAGGGGATAGTTGACGACCGAGACCTGATGCCCGACGGTCGTAAACTCCCGTATTGGGTCGAAGACGAACTGAAAGCCGCCGGTGCCAACTGGGACGCCGAACTTGACGCTGACACGTCTGTGACTGTCGACGGCGATCTCATCACGGCACGTGGTCCGCCGTCATCCCACGAGGCTGCGCTCACACTCCTCGAGGAGATGGGTATCGAACACACACGCTGATCTGCTTGACCGGTCTGGCACGCTTTCCCGAATAAAACAGCGTGTCACTGACGCCCTTGTAGAGTACGTCGCGGAGCGGAAGACAGGCAATTCCTGAGCTTGGTGAACCGGTTTCATCGAGTCTTCCCCTATGAACGACGGGAATTTCTCGGGCCCGGGCCGGTTCCGACACCGATGGAGGCAACTTCCTGCCCACAGAGTGGCCGGTCCCGGTTCGTGTGTTCCAGGCCAGGGCGGTGAGCGCATGGTGGCGCCGACCTGGACTGGTCGCCCTCGCCGTCGGTCAATCCGAAGACTCGTGTTTTATGACTTCTGTGACAACCACGTCCCAGTCAGGATGTTCGACCCCATTCCGACATTCGAATCCGCCTCGAACATCAAGTCCATTCTCGTGGGCTCTGCAGAGGAGTTCTTTGAGCTCCTCGTTCAGTTCGGCTTTCGTGGTGAGCGGTGTTTGCTCAGCCGTCATCGTCCCGCGTCCCTCCCGTAGTGCTTCGCTGATGATTCGTGTCCGTGGGAGATAGTGATTACCCCGTCGTTGGACACAGTTATCACGTGGCCCTCGTGTGTGAAGCTGACGTTGGTGGCTCCGTCCGTCTCGTGGCGATCGCCGACAAGCGAATTCAACGCGTCGGGATCAACGGTAGCATGGAGTGGCTCCAGGTCAACCGGATCGGCGTCCATCACGTCGGCCAGTGTTGCGATCACAGCCATGCTTGCCGGCGTCTGCTCCTGATCAAACTGGATTCGAACAGTCCCAGAACTCTGATCGACCTCGATCGTTTCCAGGTTGAACTCGGATACCAGCGTGTCCATCTTTCTCTGATCTACTGGTTCAAATCAATTGAGCAGGGGTACTGATTATACAGATTATTTAAAAGAGGACGACTGCCAGGCCGGTCACGACTCTATCTTTTCTCGTCGAGAGCGCCGCGTGTCTCGATTGGTGTCCACTGTGTGACGCGCTCGTTGATCCCGAGTGACCCGTCCCGCCACCGGACGTATGCCACCACTAACACACCCCCAACCACGGCAAAGATGACACGGACAAGCCCTTCCTCACCGATCCAGAGGGCCGGTCCGTTGGTGGTGAGCGCGATGAGTTCGGGCGTCCGCTGTGAGACGCCCAGACCGAACACCGCGCTCATCGTGAAGTTGTAGAACACGTGAAAGCCAATCGGGAGGGCGAGGTCGCCCGACAGCACGTAGATGCCGCCGAAAACCAGTCCAGCGACCACGTAGTACCCGTAGCCCGTCGGATTGCCGATTTTGCCACCGTGCATGAGCGCAAAGATGGCCGTGCTGAGCAACACGGCGAGTCCGACACCAGCCCACCGCGGGATGTATCCATCAGCGCCTTCAGCGAGATTTTTTAGCATCGCCCCGCGAAAGATGAATTCTTCCCAGGACGCCATTACACCGATGTATCCCAGGACCAGGAGCATCGCTGGCACGAACGGTAGCGCGCCTGACGCCTGGGTGAAGCCCGACACGGTCGCCCAGCCGGCAGCCAGCGCGACGAGCATCGTTCCGGCATTGGCCACCGTCGCAGCCAGCCCGCCGACGACGAACGAGCGTGCCCACTCGCGGTCGAACGCCAGTCCGTACTCGGCAACTGGTCGCCGGTCGAGCAGTCGTGCACTGGCCAGGACAGCAACCACGAGCACCACTCCCATCATGCTGAATTCCAGGAGTTCCCGTGCCGGGTGGTCGGATCGTGGTCTGACAACCGTCTGAACGAGGCCGAGCCCGAGAAACGTCACCACGAGTGGCAGGATCGCACGTAGCGGTGCGCGAAGTCGGTGTGTATCGTGGTTCCAGACTGGACAGCTAAGGAGTCGCCATCCCTGGTGGAGTCTGTCCGAGAGCGTCCGATCGAGTGTCGATTGCAACGACATACGTACACCGAGGGGGAGGAGGGACCTATCACCACAGGCACGGCTTCCAACCCGGAAGCGCTGGGGTCTATTTATGTCCCCCCGCTCGCTGGAAACGGTATGGAGGACGAGGAGGAAGAACTTCTCGCGTTGCTCGATGACGAGTACGCGCGGGCCATCCTCGCCGAACTCACCATCGAACCGATGTCAGTCTCTGAACTCTGTACGGCCTGCGAGATGTCAGATCCGACCGCCTACCGCCGACTCGACCGACTCCAGGCGGCCGACCTGGTGACCGATCGACAAGCCCTCGACCCGGACGGCCACCATCACAAACGCTATGTCGCAACGCTCGAAGACGTGACAGTTACGTTCGCTGATGGGACATACGACGTGACTGTGACCCGGTCGCCGTCGAACCCCGCCGACCGCTTTACCGACCTCTTCGAGGGGTTGTCCTGAGATGTTGGAGATACTCGGACAGTTGCGTGCACCCGGGACCGACGTGTCGATTGCCATCGCAGTCATCGCGCTCTCGCTGATTTCGCTGGCGCTGTCGGTTGTGATTGCGGTGGTGCTCGTCCGTGGCTATCGCCGAGGCCCGGGACGGACGGGGATGCTGTGGCTCGCAGTGGGGTTGCTCTTACTGACGACAGTCCCGGAACTCTTGCGGCTCGGGTTGCCAACGGTGACCGGTGTCGGCACTGTCGGGCGCTCGATTTTCGTCAGTAGCGCCGAGTTGCTGGGCCTGGGAGCCATCCTGTGGACTGTCTACAGTGGTGGGTCGCAATGATCGGGCTTAGCTCCCTGCCTGTTGATCTCCTGTCGCCCAGCAGTATCGCATGGGCGTCGCGGGGACTGACTGCCGCGGTTGGCCTCGTCGTCGCGGTGTTGGCCTATCGTGGATACCAGCGCAACGACGCCCCGAAGATGCGGACGCTCGCTGTCGGGATCGGGCTCCTGACGAGTGGTGTGTTCGTGCTGGTTACGGTCGTCGATCAGGCGGGTGGCGGTCCCGGCGTGGTCTTGCTGGCCCGCGGAATCGTAACCGTTGTCGGCCTCAGTGCGGTGTTGTACGCACTCGTCTTCGAGTGACAGCACGCTCTGGCGTTTGTCACCAGAGTCGAACACAGACTGTCGGCCCTTCGTTGGAGCGACTGTCGCTGCCGCGATGGCTGGACTGGCCGGACGCGGCACAGCTGCACCCGAGTGATACTGCCGGTCATAAGCCCGTGAGTAATTTCGACCCCGTGGGGTCGAATATCTCCACGTAGTTATAC
>CAYYHG010000017.1:0-26548 GCA_964471665.1 uncultured Halobacteriales archaeon
CCGCGAAGACAAAGGCGAGCATCGAGAACGTAAAGAGGCCGAGGCCGGCGTAGTATCGGGGCAGCCCGGTCTCGCCCTCGTCGTTCATGTAGCCCAGCGAGAAGACGTGCACCAGCAGAGAGATCAGCGAGACGATGACGAGCATCAGCGCCGAGAGCGGGTCGATCAGGACCCCGAACGTGAGTTCGACGCCCAGGCCCGCGCCCGCGACCCACGAGTAGACGGTCTCGTGGTACGGTTCGGCCCCGAACAGCGAGATGGCCATCCAAAGCGAGAGGAGGAGCGACCCGGCAGTCGCGGCGACGCCGGCCAGCGCTCCTCGCTTTGGCATGTACTTCCCGAAGAACAGCGCGACCAGAAACGACACCAGCGGGAGGACGGCAATCGCCGGCGCGAAGTCGAACGCTCCCGCCATCTTACCACCTCATGGTCGTCGCCTTCGTGACGTCGACGTCGTCGAAGTTGCGGTACAACACGAGGATGATGCCGATACCGATCGCGACCTCCGCGGCGGCCAGGGCCATCGTGAACAGCGAGAAAATCTGGCCGGTGAGGTTGCCGTAGTAGTGGGAGAACGCGACGAGGTTGATGTTCCCGGCGTTGAGCATCAACTCGACAGACATCAGGAAGAGCAAGGCGTTGCGGCGCACGAGAATCCCGAACAGGCCGGTACAGAACACGACCGCGGAGAGCAACAGGTAGAACTGAACGGGGACTGTCATTCCTCACCCCCGTCGCGTCTGGCGAGCATCAGCGCGCCGTCGAGTGCGGCGTCGAGGACGACGGCCATGAGGATGAGCGCGACGAGGAATCCCTCGGGGACGAAGGTCCCGTCGGTGAGACCGATGAGCGAGCCCCCGATCCCGGCGACGATGCTCTGGTCCTCGGGAAAGCCCGCGGCGACGCCGAACTCGGCGGTGACGAACACAGCCGCCATGACGACGAACAGTGCAAAGGCGGCCAGCCCCGGGATCGTGCTCCGATCGACGTCGATCGGACGCGGGCGCGTCGTCATGCGGGCACCTCCGCCTCTTCTCTCCTGGTGAGCATCACCGCGAAGGTGATGAGGATGAGCACCCCGCCGACGTACACGAGTATTTGCATCGCGGCGATGAACGCCGCCTGTAGCATCACGTAGTGCACTGCGACGCTCAACAGCGCTACACCGAGCAACAGCGCCGAGTGCCACACGTCGCGAGCGAGCACGACGCCGACGCTGCTCCCCACGGTGACGACAAAGAACAGCGCGAACGCGATCGATTCGTACACCATCGTTGTCGACACTCCAACCGGCGTGCTTTTGAAGATTCCTTTTTCGTTCTGCTCCCGGAACGCCGACAGCGACGGGTGCCACGTATAAAACCCGCTCAGTGCTGCGGCGTCACCGGGAGGCACGCCCGCACCCAACGTCCACTCGTCATGGAACTGTTGACGCTGCTTCGCGTCTGGCACGGAGACGAACCCGCCAACCGCCCCCCACGAACCCACTCGGGCGGCGACAGCCGTCCAGACGGAGAGGTGCAGTGTCGGAACTGCGGGCGGTACTATCCCGCAGGTGGCCACGCCTGTCCCCACTGTGGGTCGGGCAATCAGATCCGGGACGGCGCACCGCCACTGTCGACTGCCTGATCATACTGTCGGCTGTAAGCGCGTGAGCAATGTCGGCACCCCGGGCGGAGAATATCTTCACGAAGTTACAGCCGACAATCAGAACGGACCGCCGTCGACGAGCGCCGCCATCACGGTTCGCTCGGCGCGCCGCAGGAGCTGGCCCGCGGTGCCGCTCGAACAGTCGAGCCGGTCGGCCACCGCGTCGAGCGTTCCCTCCCTGGGCGCGCTGTAGTAGCCACACGCGACAGCGGCGCGGACGGCCTCGAGCTGGCGTTGCGTGAGGTCGAGCCGTGAATCGAGCCGGCCGCCGAAGTACTCGCCGACGGCTTCGACCTCGACGCCCATCCGTTCGGGAACCGTCTCGACCGCCTGCTGGATGGCCTCGGCCGGACCGACGGCAGTGACCCGGACCGTCCCGTCGGGGCGGTACTCGACCGGCGTCACGACGAGCAGGCCGGGCTGGGCGAACGCGCCGGCGAAGGCCCGCTCTGGGGGTCGCAGTGCCGACCGCACGTAGAGATAGAAGGAGTCGTCCGGGCACGAACGACACTCGAAGGCCCGGACCGAGGACTGCTCGGCGAGGGCGTCCTCGTAGGGGTCGCGTGGCCCCTCGACGTGAAACAGGGCGGCCTGCTCGGTGTCGGCGTACTGGTCGCGGTACAGCAACCGCGTGACGCCGTAGCCGTCAGTCGTGACCACGAACTGGTGCATGGGATGGCGGTCACCGGGCGGCTGCCGGACACGTGCTTCGAGGTACCGCATGGACGACGCCAGACAGTCCACACGAGGGCAACATCAACGCACCGGTAACTACGTGGAGATATTCGACCCCACGGAGGAACGAAATTACTCACGGGCTCATGACCGGCAGTATCAGTCCGGTGAGACTGTGTGACGCGGTAACGACAGAATATAAACGTCTCACTGTCCGAATGAGCCACATGCAAGACGACAGCACGTTCCTCGAGGGCGCCGACGGGGAGTTCGCAAACCAGCGGCCCGTCCCGGCCGAGGACCCGGTCTGAACCAATGGCAGCGCGCGTCGGTGTCGACATCGGCGGTACCTTCACCGACATCGTTACCGTCCGTGACGGCACGATCACGGTGAGCAAGACGCCCTCGACGCCCGAACGCCCGGAGGGCGGCGTCGTCGACGGCCTCCAGAAGGTCCACGAGCGGGACGGCCTCGCGTTCGCCGACGTGGGGTTTCTCGGCCACGGGACGACCGTCGCGACCAACGCCGTCCTGGAGGGAGCGTGGGCCGAGACGGCACTCGTGACGACCGCGGGGTTCCGCGACGCCCTCGAGATCGGGCGCCAGGCCCGGCCGGACATCTACGACTTCCAGACCGAGAAACCGGCGCCAGTCGTCGCCCGGGACAGGCGCTACGAGGTGTCCGAACGCGTCGACGAACGCGGCGACGTCCTCCGACCGCTCGACGAGGACACCGTCCGCGAGGTCGCCACGGACCTCGAGGGCGTCGAGAGCGTCGCGGTCAGTCTCCTGTTTTCCTTCGAGAACGACGCCCACGAACGCCGCGTGCGGGACATCCTCGCCGAGGAGTGTGACGACCTCGCGGTGTCGCTGTCGAGCGACGTGTTGCCGGAGATCCGCGAGTACGAGCGGACGCTGGTGACCACGCTGAACGCCGCGCTCGAACCGGTCGTCGAGCGGTACCTGGGTCGCCTGGAGGCGCGGGTGACCGACCTGGGTGTCGACGCCGACCTGGAGATCATGCAGTCCAACGGTGGCCTCCTCACCGCCGACGCCGCGCGCGAGCGGCCGGTGAAGACGCTGCTCTCGGGACCCGCAGCGGGCGTCCAGGGTGCGACCTACGTGGCCGGCCTGTGTGGCGTCGAGGACGTCCTCACGCTCGATATGGGTGGCACTTCGTGTGACGTCTCGCTGGTCGAGAGCGGCGATCCGCTCGTCACGACCGACGTCGAGGTCGGCGGGTACCCCATCAGCGTGCCGATGATCGACGTCCACACCGTCGGGGCCGGCGGCGGCTCGGTCGCGTGGCTCGACGCCGGCGGCGCCCTCCGTGTCGGTCCCGAGAGCGCGGGTGCCGACCCGGGGCCGATCTGTTATGGCCGCGGGGGCGACCGGCCAACGATCACTGACGCTCAGTTGCTCCTGGGTCGCCTGAACCCCTCGTCGTTTCTCTCGGGCGAACTCGACGTGGCGGTCGCCGACGTCCACGACGCCGTGGAGCGCCACCTGGCCGACCCGCTCGACGCGTCGGTCCGAGAGGCCGCACAGGGCGTCCTCGACGTGGCCAACGCGAACATGGAGCGTGCCCTCCGTGTCGTCTCTGTCGAACGGGGGTACGACCCGCGGCAGTTCACGCTCGTCGCGTTCGGCGGGGCGGGTCCCCTCCACGCGGCGACCCTCGCGGCGAAACTCGACGTCCCGGAGGTCGTCGTCCCCCGGACTGCGGGTGTGCTCTCCGCGCTGGGGTTGCTCGTCAGCGACGTCCTCTACGATTTCAGCACGTCGCGGGTGCGCCCGCTGGACGACGTTGCGCCGGCGGCCCTGGCCGACCAGTTCGCCCGGTTCGAGGAGCGCGGCCGCCAGCGCCTCCGCGAGGAGGGGTTGCCCGGGGAGCGGATCCACTTCGAACGACGCGTCGACCTGCGGTACGTGGGGCAGTCGTTCGATCTCTCGGTGCCGGTACCCGGAGGCGAGTTGACCGAGGCCGACCTGGCGGCCGTCGCCCGCCAGTTCCACGAGCGCCACGAACAGCGGTACGGCCACGCCTACCCCGAGGAGGCGATCGAACTCGTCACGGTTCGCCTCCGGGCGCGCGGCCTCGTGGAGGAACCGGACCTCCGCCCGGAACCGGTCGGCGGGACCGTCGCGGACGCCATCACGGACACGCGGGAGGTTGTCTACGACGGCCAGCCCCGGGAGGCACGGATATACGCGCGCGACGCGCTCCCGACCGGGGCGTCCTTCGACGGTCCGGCGGTCGTCGAGGGGCGCGAGAGTACCGTCGTCGTCCACCCCGGTCAGCGCGTGCGCGTCGACGACTTCGGGAATCTCCACGTGGAGGTCGACACGTGACCGGGGACGACGACGGATCTGAGCGGACCGCGGCGGTGGATCCAGTCACGCTGGAGGTGGTCCGGAGCGGCTGCGAGGCGGTCTGCGAGGAGATGAACGCGACGCTGATCCGGACGAGTTACTCGCCGAACATCAAAGAGCGGCGGGACTGCTCGTGTGCGCTGTTCGACGGCGACGGCGAGATGATAAGCCAGGCCGAGAACATGCCGGTCCACCTGGGCGCGATGCCCTTCTCGGTGGCGGCCGCACTCGACCGGTTCCCGCCGGCGGACCTGGAACCCGGCGACGCCGTCCTCCTGAACGATCCCTACCGTGGCGGTGCTCATCTGCCGGATCTGACACTCGTGGCGCCGGTCTTCCGGGCGGGCGAAGTCGTCGCAGTCGCCGCCAACCGCGCCCACCACGCCGACGTCGGCGGGGCGCGCGCGGGATCGGTCGCCGCCGACTCGACGGAAATTTACCAGGAGGGGCTGCGGATCCCGCCGGTCAAACTCTACGAGGGCGGCGAGCGCAATCCTGCAGTCATGGACGTGATCTGCGCGAACGTCCGCACACCAGACGAGCGGCTGGGTGATCTGCGCGCCCAGGAGGCGGCCAACCGGACCGGCCGCCGCCGGTTCGAGGAACTGCTCTCCGAACACGGCCCCGGGACGGTGAGGGCGGCCCTGGCGGAGATCAAGGACTACTCCGAGCGGCGGATGCGCGCCGAGATCGAGGACCTGCCCGACGGGACCCACGTCTTCGAGGACGTGCTCGGCGACGACGGGCAGGGCAACGAGGACCTGCCCGTCCGGGCCGCCGTCACGGTCGAGGGCGACGCGATCACCGTGGACTTCGCGGGCACGGCCGACCAGACCGAGGGCCCGATCAACGCCGTCTTTGCCGTCACTGCGTCGGCGACCTACTACGCGGTCCGGTGTGTCACGGATCCCGACATCCCGCCCAACCACGGCTGTTACCGCCCGATCACCATCGAGACGCCCGAGGAGTCCATCGTCGACCCGGATCCGCCGGCGGCGGTCGTCGGCGGGAACCTCGAGACCTCACAGCGGGTGACCGACGTCGTGCTGGGCGCGCTCGCACAGGCCGACCCCGAGCGAGTGGTCGCGGGCTGTCAGGGGACGATGAACAACGTCACGTTCGGCGGCACCGACCCCCGCGACGGCGACCCGTACACGTTCTACGAGACCCAGGCCGGCGGCTTCGGCGGCCGCGCCGGCACCGACGGGATGGACGGCGTCCACGTCCACATGTCAAACACCCGCAACACCCCGGCGGAGGTCCTGGAGACGGCCTACCCGCTCCGGGTCGAGGAGTACGGGCTCCGCGAGGACTCGGGTGGGGCCGGCCAGTTCCGCGGCGGCCTCGGTATCCGGCGGGACATCGCCGTCCGGGACCACCGCGCGACGTTCAGCCTGCTCGCCGAGCGCCACACACACGCGCCCTACGGGCTGGTCGGCGGCGCCGACGGGACGCGCGGCGAGGCACACCTGAAACGGGACGGCGAACCGAGGCGACTCCCGGCGAAGGCGACCCGGGAACTCGAACCCGGCGACGTCGTCAGCGTCCGCACGCCCGGCGCCGGCGGGTACGGCGACCCCGACGACCGATCGCTGTCGGCCATCGCGCGGGACGTCCGCCTGGGCAAGGTGTCACTCGAGGCGGCCGTCGAGGAGTACGAACTCGACCGCGCGGACCTGGAAGGGGCGCTCGCGAGCCAGCGGGACAGAGAGGAGGACGACGCCTCGTGACGGTCGTAATTCAGTACGGGATCGACCGCACGAAGGTAAGCGACCGACCCGACAAACAGTTACGACCGTCACTATACCAGCCAGGGAAAGCATCTATCCGGGCCGGCGACGTAGAGAGGATACGCTGCGCGCGTCGGGGCGCACCGCTCGCCCGGCCGCGTGCTCCGACCACCGAGCCTCTCACGAATGCACCCGTCCGATACCGACGTCCTCGAATATCACCTCCGGCAACTCGACGGCGACGCCCTCGCCGCGCTGGTCGCAGACCTGTGGGCCGCCAGGGGCTACGAGACGAGCCGCGAGAACGACACTATCTGTGCGACCCACGGAGACGACACTCTCCACATCAGGATTCCTCGGGCCACGGAGGGGACAGCGTCACACTCCGGCGTACCCCCCGACATCGTGGTCGCGGTCGGCGGGGCCGGCGGGTCCAGTGACGCCCGCACCGTCGACGCAGCGACACTCGCCGAGGTGCTCGGCTACGCGGTCGACCGATCGGTCGCCCGGGGCCTGTGCGAGCAACACCTCGGGGCTCCGCCCGAGGACCTCCCCGCTCCACCGCTGACACGCGCCAGACGACGGGCCGAGGGTTTCCTCGACCGCACGACGCCGGCGGTGCTCGCTGTGGCGTCGGTGCTCGCTCTGTTGACGGCCCTGTTGTGGGTCGGGCCCGTGCCGCTCGCGGGCCAGTCCGGTCCCGCGACGGCGGACGACGTGACAGTGGTGGCGACGCCCGACACCGACGCGCTCGCGGCCGGGACGGACATCCGGGCAGACCTCGACGCCCCCGTCGAGAACGAGGCGTCGTTCCCGTCCAGTCCGAGAACACCCCCGCCAGGCGTGACCGACGAGGGGATCACCGACATCGAGGCGCTGGCGACGGCCCACGAACGCGCCATGGCGAACCGGTCACACACGGTCTGGCTCGACCGCTACTCCGAGCGGGTGAACGCGAACACGACCCGTGTCCAGACCGACATCGACATGATGGCCGAGGGCGACCGGTACCGGATCACGACCACCCGGGTCCAGTCCGACGCCCGGGAACCGCTCGGAGAGGTCTACCACGACGGTACAGTCCCGTACGGAGCAGCGTACAACGAGACCACGGGCAGGCACGACCGCGTGTTCAAGATCGATCCGCGCCACGACGTCTCGCCGACGCCCGAAACCGTCCGGAAGCGAGCTGTCGGGCGCTTTCTCTCGACGGCCGAGACGAACGTCACCGGCCAGACCAGTCAGGACGGGACGACGCTGTACCGCGTGGTCGCGACCGGCGAACCCAACGCGACAGCCTTCGATACCGTTCACAACTACACGGCCGTCGCGGTGATCGACGCCCGCGGGCACGTCCGCGAGATGACCGTCGAGTTCACCGGGCGCGCGTCCGGGCGGATCTACCGGATCCGCCACGAGGTCACCTACGACCGGATCGGGTCGACGACGGTCGACCCGCCGCCGTGGTACGAGCGGGAGGTAGCGAACGCCACCGGCTAGTCGGCCCACCGGACGAACGCGTCGATCGTTCCGGTCTCGGGGTGGCAGTGAGAGTACTGGCCCAGTGTCTCGTACTCCACGAGTCCGTCCTTGCTGTCCGCGACGCCGTCGCCGCGCTCGACGTGGAACGCGAAGCGGGCGTCCCTGTCGACATCGGCCGCCGAGTAGTGGAACTCGTGGCCGCGGTAGGTGTCGCCCGTCATCGGCCCGGGCGCGGTGTCGCCGGCCGCGAGCTGGACGTGATCGAGTGCCTGGTAGCGGTCGCGCATCTCCACGGCCGCCGGGAGGAGACCGGCCATCTCGTGGCGCTCGCCGTCGACGGTCGTCAGCGACTCGGCAAGGGCCATCATGCCGCCACACTCGCCCAGAACCACGAGACCCTCCGGGGCCTCGTCGGCGAGGGCTGTGAGCGCGTCGCTGTCGCTCAGCCGCCCGGCGTGCAGTTCGGGATACCCGCCCGGAAGGTAGACGCCGTCCGCGCGCGGCAGGGGGTCGCCCGCCAGCGGCGAGAACGTCTCCACGCTGGCCAGCGTCCGGAGGCGTTCCATCGTCGCCGGGTACGAGAAGCAAAACGCCTGGTCGCGCGCCACGGCGATCCGCGGGCCTTCGCCCCCGGCTTCCGGTTCCGGCCCGCACGTCTCGGGTTCCGGCGGCTCTCCCGCGACTGACGCGATCCGGTCGGCCCGAACGGTCTCTGCGGCTTCTGCCAGGGCGTCCCGGGGCAGCGTGGTCTCCTCGCCCATGTGCAGACCCAGGTGCCGGTCCGGAATCTCCAGGTCCTCGCTGGGTGGGATCCGCCCGAAGTAGGTCAGTTCGTCGGGGAGTGCCTCGCGGACGCCCGAGGCGTGGCGGCCGCCGTGGGCGCGCTGTGCGAGGACGCCGGCGACCTCGATGTCCCGGTCGATCCGGTCGGCGTACCGTGCGAACCCGAGGGCGGTCGCCGCGACGCTCTCCATGCCCGCCTTGGCGTCGACGACGAGCACGACCGGGAGGTCGAGTGCCTCCGCGACCATGGCGGTGCTCGACCCGTCGCCGTCGTACAGTCCCATCACACCCTCGACGACACAGACGTCGCCGCTCCCCCGGTGGTAGTTGCGCCGCAGTCCAGCCTCGCCCTCCAGCCAGCGGTCCAGCGTCCGCGAGGGTGTGCCGGTGACCGCCTCGTGGTGGCTCGGGTCGATGAAGTCCGGACCCGCCTTGGCGGGCTGGACCTCCTGGCCAGCCGACTCCAGGGCTGCCATGGTCGCGAGCGCGGCGACGGTCTTGCCGACGCCAGAACTCGTGCCGCCGAGGACGACCCCCCTCACACTCCCGCCCCCGGCGTGGCCCCGACCAGGCGGTCGGTCAGTTCGGCGACCCGCTCCCGGACCGTCGCCATCGGCACGTCGTTCCGGTCGGTCAGCGCGAGCGCGCCGCCCATGGCGACACCCTCCTTGGCCTCGCCGGCGAGATACCCCGCACCAGCCGGGTGGTCGAGCGCCTCGAACCCCGGGTCAGTGGCAGTCACGTCGACGTCGAGTGCCCTGGCCAGTCCGTCCACGTCGGCCGTCGGGTCCGCGGCGACGTAGCTCGTGGTCGCCAGCGACAGCGTCCCCTCGACGCCCGCGTGCCGGAGCAGGGACGCGACGGCGAGCATCTGCGTGCCCCCGGCGAGTGTCACGGCCGTCCCGGACTCGTGGGCGCCCAGCGCGAACCCCGCTGCCGTCGCCAGGACTGGATCGCCCATCGTGCGGACAGCACGCTCGGGCTGGCCGGCCGCGCCGCCCCGTTCCAGCCCGCTCGCGGCCAGTCCCGCAGCCACGACCGCACGCTTCGTCTCGATCGGGTTGTCCGGCAGCGAGGACGAGACCGACGCGGGGTCGCCCAGCGCCGTCAACACGCCGAGTGCCGTCGTCGTTCCGCCGGGGATGGTCTCGCCGACGAAAACCTCCCTGTCGGCAGTCTCGCGCCCGAACTCCCGGGCCGCGGCGAAGGCGCCAGGTGCGGTCGGGACTGGCTCTCGTTCCCGGATGTCTCCGCCGGGTTCGGCGCCGACCGCGACGGTCCCGACGGCCGCGGGTTCGGCGAGGCCGCCGTCGATCACCGTCACCGGAACGTCGAGTTGCTCGCGGACCGCCCGTGTCACGACGGCCGGCGTCGGCGTCCCCGACGGACTGACCGGGACCAGCGGCGCCGCCACTGTCCGTCCGCGCTCGAGGATTTCTGCGTCCGCGCTCGGCGTGTGGACCATCACCTCGGGGTCCGCGCCCGCGGCGCTTATCCCCGGTATCTCGGCCGTGCGCGTCGTGCCTGCGACGAGGACCAGCCGCGTCATCGCCACGGTCTCCCAGTCACCGGTCGCCAGTTGTACATACTCGGTTGTAATTAGGACAAGTACGGTTTAAATCGCGCGGTCGGCCTGGAATATAGCGACAGCAATCCGTCTCAGCCCAATCTCTTTTCTCCGCGGCGAACGGAGGAGAGGTATGTCAGACCCGGCACACCGGAACAGGCTCGACGAGGAGGGCAGTCCCTATCTGCGCCAGCACGCGGACAACCCCGTCAACTGGCAACCCTGGGACGAGACCGCACGCGAGGCCGCACGGGAGCGCGACGTCCCAATCTTCCTCTCGGTGGGGTACGCGGCCTGTCACTGGTGTCACGTCATGGAGGAGGAGAGTTTCGAGGACGAGGGAGTCGCGGACGTGCTCAACGAGGCGTTCGTCCCGGTGAAAGTCGACCGCGAGGAACGCCCCGACGTCGACCGCGTCTACCAGACGATCTGCCAGCGCGTCACCGGCCGGGGGGGCTGGCCGCTCTCGGTCTGGCTGACCCCGGAGGGCAAGCCCTTCTACGTCGGCACGTACTTCCCCCGCGAACCGAAGCGCGGCCAGTCGGGGTTCGTCCAGGTGCTCGATGACATCCGGGGGGCCTGGACCGATCCCGAGGAACGCGAGAAGGTAGAGAACCGCGCCGAACAGTGGACGCAAGCGATCGCGGGCGAACTCGAAGACGTCCCCGACCAGCCCGGCGACGCGCCCGGGAGTGAGACCCTGAGGACGGCCGCCCAGGCAGCGGTCCGGGGCGCGGACCGCGAACACGGCGGCTGGGGGCGCGGCCAGAAGTTCCCCCACGGCGGCCGCCTGCACCTGCTCATGCGTGCGGCCGACCGGACCGGGAGCGGGGAGTACCGCGCGGTGGTCACCGAGACGCTGGACGCGATGGCCGACCGGGGGCTCTACGATCACGTCGGCGGAGGCTTTCACCGCTACACGACCGACCGCGAGTGGGTCGTCCCGCACTTCGAGAAGATGCTCTACGACAACGCCGAGATTCCCCGGGCACTTCTCGCGGGCTACCAGCTCACCGGTCGCGAGCGGTACGCCGAGGTGACACGCGAGACAATCGACTTTCTCCAGCGGGAACTCCAGCACCCCGACGGTGGCTTCTACAGTACGCTCGACGCGCGGAGCGCGGTCGTCCCGTCCGGAGACGACCGCGACGAAAGCGAGCAGGGAGCGAAACAACCCGCGAGCAGCGAGGGCGAGTCGGGCGAACAAGAGGAGGGCGCGTTCTACGTCTGGACACCCGGCGGAATCGAGGAGGCCGTCGACGACGAGACGGACGCCGCGCTGTTTCGTGACCGCTACGGGATCACCGACGCCGGGAACTTCGAGCACAACACGACTGTCCTGACCCGGTCCGCGAGCATTCCGGACCTGGCCGCCGAATACGACCTGCCCGAGTCGGCGGTGCGCGAGCGCATAGCGCGGGCACGGGAGCAGGTCTTCGAGACACGGGCAGGACGGCCCCGGCCCGCCCGCGACGAGAAGATTCTGGCGGGCTGGAACGGGCTCGCGGTCTCGATGCTGGCCGAGGCCGGGCTCGTCCTCGAAGAAACGTACGCCGACGTCGGGGCGGAGGCGCTCGGGTTCGTCCGCGAGCACCTCTGGGACGCAGACACGGGGCGGCTGCAGCGCCGCTACAAGGACGGCGAGACGAAAGTCGACGGCTACCTGGAGGACTACGCCTTCCTGGGCCGCGGCGCGTTCGACCTCTACCAGGTCACCGGCGAGGTCGAACACCTCGAGTTCGCGCTGGATCTGGCCCGGAGGATCGTCGGATCGTTCTGGGACGCCGACGCCGGGACACTCTACTTCACGCCCGCCGAGGGCGAGCAGTTGATCGCCCGGCCACAGGAGGTCACCGACCAGTCGACACCCTCGAGTGCCGGCGTCGCGGCGGCGTTGTTGCTCGCGCTCGACCACTTCCGTCCCGACGACCGGTTCGAGTCGGTGGCCGGGCGCGTCCTCGAGACCCACGGGAGCAAGGTGGAGTCGAACCCCCTCCAGCACGCCTCGCTGACGCTCGCGGCCGATACGTACGCCCGCGGCGCGCTGGAACTGACGCTGGTCGCCGACGAGGTGCCCGCCGAGTGGCGCGAGGCACTCGCCGACGAGTACCTGTCGCCGCGGTTGCTCACGCCCCGGCCCGCCGACGACGATACATTCGAGTCGTGGCTGGAGACGCTCGGACTAGAGGCGGCGCCGCCGATCTGGGCCGACCGCACAGCACGCGACGAACCGACGGTGTACGCCTGCCGGTCGTTCACGTGTTCGCCACCCCAACACGACATCGAGTCGGTGCTCGACTGGGCGGACGAACGACTGTCGCCGGGTGAGTGATAGTGATTGCTGTCAGCCATTCCCGGATCGACCGCAGGACTCGACGCGGTCGAAACGGTACAGAACGACAGCAATCACTATGAGACGGGCCACAGCAGTCGGCGGGAGCGGTCGAGAGAACACGAAACGAACGAAACACCCAACTGGTCAGTCGACAGGTCCCAGGACCTCTTCCAGACTGTCGGCGAGATAGATGGCGATCGGAACCGACTCCTCCTCGACGAAGCGGGCTATCTCCTCGCCGTCGTGTTCGACCACGACCGTCGGGATGTACTCGATGCCGTACTCCTCGACGCCGGGGCCCTGCTTGTCCTGGTCGAGTTCGTGGTGGATTGTGTTCTCCTCGGGCACCTCCGCGGCGTCCAGGGCGGCCCCGAAGTCCGGAAGCTGGGCCCGGCAGTCCTTGCACCAGTCGCCCCCCCAGATCCTGAACGTCAGGTCCTGCCCGTACTCAGCGAGTACGTCGACCGTGTCCCCGTAGGCGTCAGCCACCCACACGGGGTTCGGTTCCATGGTTTTGAGTGGCATACCTCACGATACCACCTCGCTCGTTATTTATTTGCCGGCACCTCCTCGCGGTCCAGACGGAGACGTACTCGGGAGCCGTCGACAGCTTTTACACTGTACGCCCGCGTCCGTACGTATGAGCCAGGATACGACTGCGTCCAGTGGTTTGACCCACGAGACGGCGTTTCTCGACGACATCCTCGACCCGGACCAGGTGTCGCGGGGACAGGGCGACAGGCGCGAGCGCGCGACCGACTGGGGCACCGACAGGGAGGACGGCACGCTCCCCGACGCGGTGGTATGGCCCGAATCGACCGCGGACGTCTCTGCGATTCTCGGTGCAGCCTCCGACCGTGGCGTGCCGGTTACGCCCTACGCCGCGGGCACGAGTCTCGAAGGCAACCCCGTGCCACTCCACAATGGCATCAGCATGGACATGGGTCGGATGGACGACGTGCTGGGAGTGCGACCCGAGGACCACCAGGTCGACGTCCAGCCCGGTGTCTACGGCGACGAACTCAACGAGGCTATCGAAAAATACGGCCTGTTCCTCCCGTCGCTGCCCTCCTCGGGGAAGATTTCGACCATCGGCGGTATGCTCGCAAACGACGCCAGCGGCATGAAGACCGTCAAGTACGGCGAGGTGAGCGACTGGCTGCTCGAAGCCGAAATCGTCCTGCCAACCGGCGAGGTGATCACCGCGGGCAGCAAGGCCGTCAAGACCTCCGCGGGGTACAACCTCGACGATCTCGTGGTCGGCAGCGAAGGGACGCTCGGGGTCATCACGCGCGCGACGATGCAGTTGGCCGGATTGCCCGAGCAGGTGTGGGGCGGCCGGGCAGTCTTTTCGGACCTCGAGGAGGCCAGCGCGGCGGTCGTCGACGCCGTCCAGTCGGGCGTCGACGTCGCCAAGATCGAACTCATCGACGCACTCTCGGCCGAAATATCCAACGACTACCTCGATACGGACCTGCCCGACGCGCCGATGGTCTTCCTCGAGTTCCACGCCAACCACGGCGTCGGTCGAGAGGTGGAGTTCTGCCAGACGATCTTCGAGGAACACGGCCTAAACCGGTTCGAGGTCGCGGAAAACGACGCCGAGATGGCCCAGCTGTGGGAGGCACGCCGCGAACTCGCGGACGCCTTCGAGCCCTGGGACCCCGACCTCTCGCCGCTGACACCCGGCGACGTGACGGTGCCGATGAGCAAGTACCCGGAGATCGTCACATATGCCAAGGAACTCGGCGAGGAGTACGGCGTCACGGTCGCGTGTTTCGGCCACGCCGGCGACGGCAACGTCCACTACTTCGTGATGGTCGACCACGAGGACCCGGAGATGGTCGCGGACGGCAAGACCATCTCCAAGCGACTCGTCGAACGGGCAATCGAACTCGGCGGGACCTCCACCGGCGAACACGGCATCGGCACCGGGAAACAGGAATACCTGGCCGCCGAGGGTGGCGAGGCGGCCGTCCACGCGATGCGTGCCATCAAGCGGTCGCTCGACCCCGCGGGGATTCTCAACCCGGGCAAGATCTTTCCCGGACCCTGATGCGGATGGCGGTCGGTCATTTCCCCAGGTAGAGGTCACGCACACGCTCGGCGTCCCGGAGCCTGTCGGCGTCGCCCTCGAAGCGGTTCTCGCCCACGTCGAGCACGTACCCCCGGCTGGCGACCTCCAGGGCGGCCCTGACGTTCTGTTCGACCATCAGCACGGCGGTGCCGGCCCCGCGGACGCGGTCGACGTACTCGAAGGTGCGTTCGATGAGCTGTGGCGCCAGCCCCGCGGAGGGTTCGTCGACGAGCAACACCTCGGGGTCGGGCACCAGCGCGCGTGCCATCGCGAGCATCTGGCGTTCGCCCCCAGAGAGGGTCGCAGCCTCCTGTTCCCGGCGGTCCTCGAGACGCGGGAAGAGATCGAACATGGCCTCGCGCCGGGCCTCGGGGTCGGTCGCGTGGAGGGTCCCGATGTCGAGGTTCTCGTCGACAGTGAGGTTCGGGAAGACGTTCTCCGCCTGCGGGACGTACCCGACACCCCGCGGGACCATCTCGTTTGCCTCCAGCCCGGAGAGGTCCTCGCCGTCCATTTCCACGCTGCCCGCCCACAGCGGGAGGCTTCCGATCAGCGCCCGCATCAGCGTCGACTTGCCGGCGCCGTTGGGCCCGAACACCAGCACGACCTCGTCGGTCCGGACGTCGACGTCGACGCCGAACAGCACCTGCAGGTCGCCGTAGCCGGTCTCGACACCGCGAGCCGAGAGGATGGCGTCGTCGTACCGGGGGACGGAGTCGATCTCACTCACGCGACAGACCCCCGGCAGCGACAGACTGGATCGGTGCCACCCGTCGTTTCGCCCGGCCGGGCGTCGGTGTCGCTCACCGGTCGTACCCCCCGAGGTAGGCCTCCAGGACGCGCTCGTCTTCCTGGACGGTCTCCGGCGGGCCGACGGCGAGGATCTGCCCGTTGTGGAGGACGACGACGCTGTCACAGTGGCGCATGACGATGTCCATGTCGTGTTCGATGAAGAGGATGGTTCGCCCGCGGTCGTTCAGTTCGTGGAGCCGTTCGAGCAACTCGTCGGTGAGTGCGGGATTGACACCGGCGACCGGTTCGTCGAGCAGGACGATCTCGGGGTCCATCATCAGGACCCGCCCGAGTTCGAGGAGTTTCCGCTGGCCGCCAGAGAGGCCGCTGGCGTACTCCTCGGCCAGGTGGTCCAGGTCGAGAAAGGAAAGCGTCTCGTCGACTGTCTCCTGGATGGCCGTCTCCTCGGTGTCGACACGTCCCGGGCGGAACAGCGCGCCGAGTGCGCGTTCGCCGGTCTGGTCGCGCGCCGCGAACGCGAGGTTCTCGCGGACCGTCATCCCGCGGAAGGTCTTCGGTGTCTGGAAGGTGCGCCCGACACCGCGGTCGGCGACCTGGTCGGGGGAGAGTCCCCGGAGGCTCTCACCCTGGAGTCGGATCTCGCCCTCGTCGGGCGGGTGAACGCCCGTGAGACAGTCGAACAGCGTGGACTTGCCGGCGCCGTTCGGGCCGATGAGTCCGGTGATCGAGCCGGCCGCGACGTCGAACGTGGCGCCGTCGACCGCCACCAGCCCGCCGAACCGCTTGACGACGCCGTCGACTGCCAGGAGCGGTCCGTCTGTCCCGTCGCTTCTCCTCGCGGTGTCGGCCCGGTCGGCGGTCACTCCTCTTCACCCATGACAGTGACCTCGTTGGGATCGCCGAACAGTCCCTCGGGACGGAACCTGATGACCAGCACGAACAGGAACCCGATGATGATGAACCTGACACTCGGGACGAACGACGGGTGGTCGGGGAGCGGTGCGAAGATGGCGGGCAGGACGCCGGACAGGGCCTCGGGGAGCAGCGACTGGACCCAGTCGTAGACGGTGAGGATGAACCGCGTCGACTGCTGGAAGGCGATGAGGAGGAACGCGCCGGCGACCGCGCCCCTCGAGGAGGCCACGCCACCCAGCAGAATGGCTGCCCAGACGACGAAGGTGACGCCGGCGACGAACTGTTCGGTGACGACGCTCCCGATGAAGTGTGCGTAGAGACCGCCGGCGAAGCCGGCGACGGCGCCGCCGATGGCGAAGGACTTGAGCTTGACTGTGTCGGTGTCTTTCCCGAGCATCCGGGCGGCGTCCTCGCTCTCGCGGACACCGCGCAAGAGCCGCCCGAAGGGTGCGTCGATCAGCCGCTCCAGCAGGAGGTACACGCCCAGCAGGCACACCGCCGAGAACCCGAGGTAGGCCACCTGCCAGCCACCAGCACCGAGCGTCTCGCGCATCGGTTTGGGGACGCTGTTCATCCCGAAGGTGCCGTTGGTCAGCCACGCCTCGTTGACGAGGACGTCCTCGAAGACGCCAGCGAGCGCGAACGTCGCGATGGCGAGGTAGTGCGACCCCAGCCGGACGCTGGTCGACCCGATGAGGAGGGCGAGCAACCCGCCCGCGAGCGCCGCCACAGAGAGACTCACCGGGAACCCCAGCGGCATCGGGAGGGCCAGCCCGACGGCGTAGTTGGCCTGGGACACCTGTGCGGGCGGGGGCATCGTGAGGATGGCCGACGCGTACGCGCCGGCCGCGAAGAAGGCGACGTGCCCGAAGTTGAGCAGCCCCGTATAGCCGTAGTGGACGTTCAGTCCCAGGGCGAGCAGGCCCCAGACGCACGCGAGCGTGCCCACCGTCACCAGAAACGAGACAATCCCGCCCAGGGCCATCAGAACTCACCTCCGCGGATGCCCTCGGGTCTGAGGAGCAACACGCCCACGAGCGCGAGGAAGGCGTAGGCCTGGTCGTAGCTGGCCGAGAGGTACGTCGACCCGAGGCTGATCATCAGTCCGATCAGGACCGCACCCAGCATGGCGCCGTACGGGCGACCGATCCCGCCCAGGAGCGTCGCCGCGAACACGACGATGAGGTAGCCAAAGCCGAAGGTCGGGCGGAAGGGTGCGAACAGGACGCCGTAGAGGACGCCCGCGAGACCGCCCGCGGCCGCCGAGATGAACCACGTCTTCCGGACCACGGCGTCCGTGTCGACGCCGGCGACTTCGGCCAGCGAGCGGTTGCCGCTCGTCGCGCGCATCGTCTTGCCCAGCATCGTCCGCTGGAGGAGGAGATGGACCGCGAGCATGGTCACCACTGAGACGATGACGACGCCCAGTTCCAGCGGCGTGAGTCCGATCCCGGCGACCTCGACGGGGCGCATCAGCGGGACCGGCAACTGTCTGGCCTCGGCGCTGGCGCCGGCGATCAACAGGTAGCGGAGGATGAAGGCGACGCCGATGGACGTGATGAGAAGCGGGAGTGCGCCGCGGTCGGAGATGGGTCTGAAGAATAGCCGCGAGACGGCCACGCCCAGGCCGCCGACGACGAGGATGGCGACGACAGCCGCGACGGGCAGGGGAACCGCTCCCCCGAAAGCCACTCCCGAGAGAAAGAGCGCGAGGAAGGCGCCGTAGGCGAGAAACTCGCCGTACGCGAAGTTGATAAAGCGAGTCACGCCGTAGGAGAGAGTGAGTCCGACCGCGCCCACGGAGATGACACTCCCCTCGACGAGACCGAACACAACGGCCTGGAGGAACTCGGTGACGACGAGGGCCATCGTGCCGGGGGCTTACTCGAGAGCCTCGGGCGGCACGACAGCGACCTCCTCCCACGAACCGCCGTCAGCCATCTGGATCGAGAAGGGGGCGTTGATGTCGCCGACGTCGTTGAAGTCGATGGGGCCCGCGAGTCCCCGGTAGTCGACGTCGGTGCCGTCCTCGATCGCGGACGCCCCTTCCGTGTAACTGGTCACGGCCTGCTCGGGCGGATTGGCGACCGACCGGACGTTGCCCGCGATGTTCGGGCCGGTCAGGTCGTCGCCGTCGACGACAGTCTGTGTCATCGCCAGCCCCAGGACGTTCATCGCGTCGAACGTGTTGGTCGCGAAGATCCGGGAGTCCTCCCAGCCCGCGAACTCGTTCATCCGGGTCTGGAACTCGTCGAGTCGACCGGTCTCCTGTGCGCCCTCGAAGACCGCTTCCTGGAGACCGAGGATCCCGTCGGTGACCTGGTCCTCGCTCTGTGCGAGAAAGTCCTCGTTGGTCTGGTCCTGCGTGACGAACCAGTTGCCCTCGTAGCCGGCCTGGAACGCCGCCTCCATGATCTTGACACTGTCCTCCGGGGAGGCGATCAGGACCGTGAGTTCGGGCTCCGTCGACAGCATCGACTGGACGTCCGACTGGTAGGAGGCTTTCCCGGTCCGGAAGTCCTGGGCCTCCAGAACCGTGCCGCCGAAATCCTCGATAGACGACATGATCGGGTCCTTGAACGACTGGAACACCTCCCTGTCCCCGATCATCATCGTGATCTCCCCATAGTCCTGGAGCGTGTTGTACTGCTGGTCGACGGCCGCCCGGGCGATGGCGCGCCCGCCCAGCGCGTCCGAGGGGACCGTCCGGTAGACGAACTCCCCGCCGCGGTCGTCGAGAGACGTCGTGCCGGCGGTCGGCGAGACGGACGGCACGTCGTTCTCGAGGAAGCTGTCGAACACTGCCGAGAAGGTGAGACTCGTGGGACCGACGACGCCGGCGACACCCTCGACCTCGACGAGGCGCTGGACTGCCGACAGCGACGCGTCCGGCGACGCCTCCGTGTCGCCCCGGACGAGCGTCACCTCCCGGCCGTCGACCCCGCCCGTCCCGTTTATCTCCTCGGCGATCAGCTGTGCGACCGGGAGCACGTTCTCGCCGACCCAGGCGTAATCGCCCGAGAACGGCAAGAGCACACCGATCTTTATTTGACTGCTTCCCCCATCCGTGCTACCCCCCTCGTCCGTGTCGTCGCCGTCGCTGCCGCCGTCGCCCGTGTCGTCGCCGTCGCTGGCGCCGTCGTCCGTGTCGTCACTGTCACCGCCTCCATCCCCATCACCGCCGTCCCCACCGTCACCGCCACAGCCGGCCAGTGCTGTCACCGTTGCCAGTCCGCCCGTCCGTACCAGAAACTTGCGACGCTCCATGTCTAGGCGCAGCAAAAAACCACATCATTAAATAACTTGGTGATACCGAACCGGAAAAACGACGGAAGGAACCCCAAACGAACCGGATTTCGGATTACTCAGATGTCCCGGCCGCCGTCGACCTCGAGCGCCGTGCCGGTGACCATCTCGGCCCCATCCGAGGCGAGGTAGGCGGCGGCGTGAGCGATATCGTCCGGCTGTGCGAGCCGTCCCACCGGGATCGTGTCGGCCATCTGTTCGATCGACAGGTCGTCGCTCGTGAACTCGGGGAGCATATCGGTGTCGGTCGCCACCGGACAGATGGCGTTGACGCGGATGTCCGCGTCGGCGAGTTCGTACGCGAGTTGCTTCGTGAGCGTGATCATCCCGCCCTTGGAGGCACAGTAGGCCGACAGCCCGGTCCGGGGGCGGATCCCGGCCGTCGAGGCCGTGTTCAGGATGACGCCGCCACCCTGTTCGCGCATGTGTGGGACGGCGTACTTCGCGCCCAGAAAGGCGCTCTTGAGGTTGACGTCCTGGATCCGGTCCCAGGTCTCCTCGGTCACGTCCTCGACCGGCGTCGACCGCTGTGGAACCCCGGCGTTGTTGTGCAACACGTCGATTCGACCGTAGGCCTCGACTGTCCGGTCGACGAATCCCTGCACGTCCTCGGCGTTCGAGACGTCCGCCTCGACGGCGGTGGCCTCGCCGCCCGCAGTCTCGATACGATCGACCGTCTCCTCAGCAGCCCCGGCGTCGAGGTCGACCACGACGACGCGAGCGCCCCGTTCGGCGAACAACGCCGCTGTCGCTCGTCCCATGCCCGACCCCGCGCCGGTGACTGCCGTCACCTTCGCCTCGAGTGTCATGCCTCGGAAGGTGTGGCCCAACCCAATAAAGACTCGGTACGGACGCCAGAAATAATTGCCTTCGAGGGATAAATTTGTTGTATTATTTCTTTCGAAGGAAAATATTGTGGCCGGCGGTCAGGCACCGGGGAGGTCGCCGCCCCCGCCGGATTCGAGGTTGACGGCGACGTTTTTCGTCTGGAGGTACGAGTCGAGCGCGGCCAGTCCCTTCTCGCGGCCGATGCCGGATTTCTTGTACCCGCCGAAGGGTGTCTGGTTCGTGTCACCGAACCACTTGTTGACGTAGACGTTGCCGGCCTCCAGGCGCTGTGCGGCCCGGTGGGCACGGCGCACGTCGTTCGTGAACACGCCCGCGACCAGGCCGTAGTCCACGTCGTTTCCGATCTCGACGGGATCCTCGTCGTCGCTGTAGGGGATCACGACGAGTACGGGACCGAAGATTTCCTCCTGTGCGACGCGGCTGTCGTTGTCGACGCCGACGAAGACCGTCGGTTCGACGAAGTAGCCCGCCCTGTCGACGGCGTCGCCGCCGGTCGCGAGTGTCGCTTCCGTCTTTCCGACCTCGATGTAGTCGGTGACCTTCTCGAAGTGGCCCTCGCTGTTCAGCGGTCCCATGCCGGGATCCTCGCTCCCGGGACCGATCTCGTAGGCCTCGGCGACGTCGACGATCCGATCCACGAACTCCTCGTAGACGTCCTCGTGGACGATCGCGCGGTCGGCCGCCGAGCAGATCTGGCCGGCGTTGGTGAAGACGCCGGTGTCGATCCAGGAGACGGCCTCCGCGATGTCCGCGTCGGGGTAGACGATTGCGGGGTTCTTTCCGCCGAGTTCGAGGGTGACCGGCGTGATAGTCCCGGCGGCGGCCTCCATCACCCGCTGTCCGGTCGGGACGCTCCCGGTGAAGGTGATCGTGTCGACGCCCTCGTGATTCGTGAGCGCCGCCCCGGTTGCGCCGGCCCCGGAGACGACGTTGACCACCGGCGCCGGGACGCCCGCCTCGAGGCACAGTTCTGCGAGTCGGTAGGCCGACAGCGGAGTCGTCGGGGCGGGTTTGACGACGGTGGTGTTCCCGGCCGCCAGCGCCGGCGCGACGCCGCGGGCGAAGAGGTTTCCGGGGAAGTTCCACGGGATGATCTGTGCCGAGACCCCGTACGGTTCGCGGACGGTGTAGTCGATCTGTCCGGTCCCGACGGGGACGGTCGTTCCCTCGAGTTTGTCGGCAGCGCCGGCGTAGTACTCGAAGTACCGGGCCGCACTCGAGAGGTCGGACCGGGCCTGCGAGAGTGGCTTGCCCTGGTCGCGGGTCTCGAGGGCGGCCAAGTCGTCGAGGTGCTCGCGGATCAGTTCCGCGACGCGGTACAGGGTTCGCCCCCGCACCGCCGGGTCCGTGTCCCGCCACTCCGGGACGGCCTCGCGGGCGGCCGAGACGGCGGCGTCGACGTCGGACTCGCCGGCAACGGCGACCTCCCCGAAGGGTTCGCCCGTCGCCGGATCGACCGTCGTGGTGTACTCGCCCGAGGAGGGGGCTACGCGCTCGCCGCCGACCAGCAGGTCGTGTCGCTCCTGTGAGCGTGTCTCGCTCATGGATGCCCTGTACACGCGGGGCTACTTTGCGTCTTCTACATCCGGACGACGATAGCCAGCACCACGACGACCCGGTCTGCCGTCCGGAACGACGGCACGCACTGCCGGTGGCAGACGGCCCTTATAGACGGGTCGTCTATTCGGGGCAATGGAAGACAACATTCTCGAGACGATCGGATCGCCGCTCGTGCGGGTTGCGTCCCCCGACAGGGCGACCATCGCGGCGAAGATCGAGTCGAAAAACCCCGGCGGGTCGGCCAAGGACAGGCCGGCACTCGCGATGGTCGAGCAGGCAGAGGCCGCTGGCGACCTGACTCCGGGGGACGTCATCGTCGAGCCGACCAGCGGCAACACGGGCATCGGGCTAGCCATGGTCGGCGCCGCGAAGGGCTACGACGTCCGACTCATCATGCCCGAGTCGAAGTCCCCGGAACGGCAGGAGATCATGCAGGCCTACGGCGCCGAACTCGAACTGATCGAGGGCGAAATCAGCGACGCCCGGGACCGGGCCGACGAACTCGACGCCCGGGACGGGTTCGTCCAGACGCGCCAGTTCGAGAATCCGGCCAATCCAGACGCTCACTACCGGACGACGGGCGCCGAGGTGATCGAACAGGTCGGCGACCGGACCGTCGACGCCCTGGTGGCCGGGGTCGGGACCGGCGGCACTATCACGGGGACCGGCCACCGGCTCCGCGAGGAGTTCCCCGAGATGGACGTCGTCGCGGTCGAACCCGAGAACAACGCCGTCCTCTCCGGTGGTGAACCGGGGATCGACGACTTCCAGGGAATGGGGCCGGGATTCGTCAGCGAGATCCTCGACGTGGACAGCATCGACGACGTCGAGACGGTCTCGATCTCGTCGGCCGAGGCGGAGTGCCGGCGCCTCGCCAGGGAGGAGGGGATCCTCGTCGGGCAGTCCTCGGGTGCGTCGCTGCTCGCTGCCAAGCGGGTGGCCCGGCGCCTGCGAGCGGATCTGGACCGGGAACCACTGGTCGTGACGGTGTTCTGGGACTCCGGCGAACGGTACATGTCGACCGGGCTGTTCGATCAGGAGTGACAAACGGCAGGCGAGGGGCCGACGACTCTCGTGCAGTCCCGATCACTGCTCGAACTCCGCCTCGGTGACCCGCACCACGAGCGTCTCCTCGACGTCGCGGAGGTCGTACTCCGGAACGGTCCCGCCGGTCCGTGCGACCAGCATGGGTTCGACGAGTCGTGGCGGCCGTTCGTCGGCCCCTGGTTCAGCCTGCGCGGGGGACTCGTCTGCCGGGTTTTCCTCCCGCCCGGACCGCTCGCCGCTGGGTGCCGGATCGGGGTAGGCGACGCCGTAGACCTCGAGAAACCGGCCGGTCTCGTCGGGGGCGAGTTCGTCGTCGCGGACGGACGTCGCGAGGTCACGGGAGAGCCACTCGTCGTCGCTGACGGAGGGCTCGAGGACGAGTGCCGTCTCGACGAAACGCACGAGATACCACTCCAGGTCGTTGAGCAGGGCGACGGCGGCGCCGAGGCTGATCGTCTCGAGGCCCACAGTGTTCTCGAAGGGTTCCCGGAGGTCGTGGGTGGCCAGCGCCTCGCGGGAGGTCTCGCGGGAGAGGAGTTCGTACTTGAGGGTCACGTCCTCGTCGCCGACGAGACACACCCGCGTCATGGCTGGATCCAGTCGGGCGCCGGTCAAAGCGGTTTCGGCTCGGCGGACTGATAGTGATCGCTGTAAACGAATTCCCGTCTCGACCGCGTCGCGTCCTGCGGTCGATCCGGGAATGGCTTACAGCAATCACTATGATGGCGGCGAGCATGACACGCCGTCCCGGGCGCTGTGGAGAGTAACGCACTTGTACCAGCGTCGGATAGAACCATCCGCAGTCCCGTGGTGTAGCGGCCAATCATAGCGGCCTTTGGACGTGTTCGGGTCTCCGTTCGCGGGAGACAGCCGCTGACGGCGGTTCGAATCCGCCCGGGACTATTCAATATTCCTACATAAATCCACCCACTTACCACATCCATAGTGCCCGCCTCGGGCGTCCAATTTTATGTCTTCACGAAGTTATACCGGCAGTATCAATCGATGACCACACCGACGCTGGCGAGCACCCGGGTCGTCCGACGACTGCGAGTGAGTAGGGAGGGGAGGAGCGCGTTCGCACAACTCACAGGTCGCGTTAACTTTGTCGTGAGTTGTGGTAGACAGCGAGGGTCTGGAGCCAGTCTTCAGCTGTCGAGGGTTCGACATGGCCAAATCTATCTGAATACGATGATATCCGTCGTTCTATTTCACGAAAGATATGTTCGATAGAATTGCGAGAGCCGTGCTGAACAACGCGGAAGTCGTAGCCCTCAGCGGTGAGAACTTCTCCGAGGTAGTCAGCGTCGTCAACAAGAATCGTCACGCCGTCAAGTCGGATGCATCGATGGAGATCGTCCAGAAACCACCGCGTAGTCTGTTTGTCTGTCGTGGAAAACAGCCTGACATGGATGAGTTCGTTCGTGACAGGATCAACCGCACCGTACATCCAGTACTGGAGAGCATTGAACTAGGTCATCTTTTTGTCGAGAGCGAGTTGATCCGCTGTTACCGACGAGAGCGGCTGGAGGTCTGCGCTATGCACCCAATTGTGAACCGCGACGCGACTCCGAGAAACACCTAAACTATCGAAAAACTTACTACAATATTTCAGTGATATACCTGCAAGATGACATCGGATCCCTACTTGAATCGCCCGGGCCGGCGTTCGCTCGCGCTCCACAAACGACGCGTCGTCAGACGCAAGCCACAGGACAGCGTCCGCAGTTTCCTCTGCTGTCCCGAACCGCTCCATGGGATGGAGCGCTTCGACTTCGGCGCGCATCTCTGCATCCGTCGTCACGCCCGCCTCATCTAGCATCTGTGTTTCGATGTACCCGGGGCAGACTGCGTTGACCTGGATATCATCAGTTCCCGTCCATGTCGTGCAGCGTCCGTAATGCGTCTTCGGTGAGCCGAATCGTGAAGGTATCCCCCTTCTGGATCGTCATCGACAGGGGTGGCTCGCGGTAGTAGTCGCTCTCGCGAATGAGCTGCGTGACGTTCGCTTCGAACTCGACTTCCTCGAGCGCCGCCTGGATCGTCGTTCCGACGAACGGTGAGTCGTCCCCGACGATGACCTCGGTGAGAAACTCCTCCACCTGGGTCGTTTCGAGCTTGCTGCGGGGTGTCACGTGCGACGGGGCGAGCCAGTATCCGACTGTGAGGAGGTACACCGCAGTGACGAGAAACACCACGAGGCCGAGGTGTGTGAACTCGAACATCGAGAACGCGTGCAGGGACGGGTAATCGGTGGCGAGTCGGCTCGCCACGTCGTTGGCCAGCAGATTCGCCGACGTTCCGATGAGCGTGAGCATCCCCCCAGCCATCGACGCGTACGAGAGCGGGAGTAGCAACTTCGAGGGCGACGTTCCGTTCTCGTGAGCGAGGTCGCTCACCATCGGCAGCAAGACGGCGACGGCCGCAGTGTTGTTGATGATTCCCGAGAGCGGGCCGACGAGCCCGATCGTCGCGCCGAGTTGTCTGTGTTCGTTCTCGCCGGTGTACGAGGCGACCGTCTTCTCGAGACGCTGAACGGCACCCGTCCGACGGACGCCTTCACTCAGAATCATCATCGCGAGAATCGTGATCGTTGCGGAGTTCGAGAACCTGGAAACTCCCTCGCGCGGCGAGACGCCCGTCCACGGCCCGAGTATCATGAGCGTCACCATGATCCCGATAGCAGTGACGTCGATCGGGACCGGTTCAGTAACGAACAGAACGAGGGCGACAAGGATGATCAGAAAGACGAGAACGAGTCCAACAGTCTCTGCAGCCATTCGTTTGCGCTGATATCAGCGAGGAACTGCAAGTATCCGTCGATGCTTTCTATCAGATGAGAATGCCCGAGATGGGTATAAGCTACTGCATCGGATTTTGAATTCGTGTTCTCGTCTTTCAAAGTCACGGCAGCTGGTCTATCAAGCCAATTGAATCTCTATGCCTCCTGCGCAGAAGACTGTTCGATAACATCGAATTCTTTCCAGTTGTCGGTCGTGGTCTATCAGAATATTGGGAGCAACGGAGTATGTGCATTTGAACCGCTCCGATCGGGAACTTCACGTGGATTAAATCCTGGGACTGTGCGCAGGAGCGGGCAGTTCGCATTTAGTATTATCTGATTAGGCGGATATTTATCGTACTTTTTGATGTTGATTATAAACATTCGTGCGCAATCAAGGATTACAAAAATATGGTTGTAATTTTATGTGCGTTCGCTATTAGCGAACACTGCGTGGCCGGGATCAGAAAACATCTCTTGGCTCGCTCAACCGATTGATACTATTAATGCTGAGTTCGACTCTACGGACGGACACTCTAATTCTCGCTGAGAAGGTTAATTTCTAATTCATTTGTGGCTCCAAGTAGCAGCTCAATAACCTCCTCTTTCTTTTCGTCAGTCTTCATTCTGTTTGCCGGGCCAGAGATGGTGAGGGCACCCCGCA
>CAYYHG010000018.1:0-26336 GCA_964471665.1 uncultured Halobacteriales archaeon
GGGGGTTCAAATCCCTCCCGGCCCGCTTGTGCGACGAGCGAACGCGAGGAGCCACGCGGCCACGGTGGATTTGAACCCGGGGAGTCGCAGCCCGCGCAACGGAGTGATACTGGTGGCTGTAATTCTTTTAATCGCCGGTATCTGGTTTTCCGGACGACAGCAACTCTCTTATGGAATTCGTAGTTCGAATCTTCACGTACTTACAGCCACCAGTATGAGCAGGACCGTCTCCATTCGGTTCAAATCCCTCCCGGCCCGTTTTTCTGCGAACGACAGGAGCAGTGAAAACGCCCGAGGGATCAGGACGGTCCGTCGGATTCGGTTTCGGTTTCGACTCGCCAGGTGGGTTATACTGTCGGCTATATACCGGTCGACGTAACTTTTGATACTTCTCAGCCGGACGTTCCCGGCTGAAAGTATCAGGGCTTACGTCGACCGGTATAACTTCGTAAGGATATTCGACACCCCCGGGATTCCGGTACTGCTCACGGGCTTACAGCCGACAGTATCAGCCGTCAGTAAATTCGGCCACCAGTTCCCGCCGTTCCTCGGTTGTGAACTGGTCCCACCAGAGTTCGGCCTCTGTCTCGCGTGCTTCCTCGATGTCACTGCTGTTGACCGCAGCGTTGATGGCGCGCTTCGAGTTTCTCACGGCCTGCGTTCCGGTGTTCCTGATCGCCGAGACGACGTCGGCCACGCTCTCGTCGAGTTCCGTCGGGTCGACGAGACGGTTGATCAGGCCGATGCGGTGGGCCTCCCTGGCGTCGACGTGGCCCGCCGTGTAGACGAGTTCTTTGGCCTTTGCCTCCCCGACCAGCTGTGCGGCTCGGTAGGTCGACCCTCCTGTCGGAATCTGACCGATGTCGGTGACCGGGACGCCGAACTGTGCGGTCGAGTCGGCGATTCTGAGGTCACAGAACATCGCGAATATGAGCCCACCGCCGGTACAGTAGCCGTCTATCTTCGCGATGACCGGCTGTGGGACGTCGTACGGGAGACGATAGATGTCGTAGAAGACGCTCTGTCTGTCCTTCTGAACGGGGTCGTGTTCCGCGGCCGGGCCGGCGTACTGTTCGATGTCCGCTCCCGACGAGAAGGCGTCGTCACCGGCCCCCTCGACGACCACGACCTCGACGTCACGGTCGAGTCGAATCTCGTTGAGTGCCCGCTGGAGGTCGAAAAACGTCGCGTCGTTCAACGCGTTGTACTTCTCGGGTCGGTCGAGCGTGACTGTCGCGACCCGGTTCTCGACGCTGACGAGGATGTGTTCGTATGCCGAGTATGGCATGGGTAGTAGAGCAGGTCCGGCACGGATGAATCTTGGCTCTCGTCTGCGATCGAGGCCGAGCGAGCAGCGCTGTGACCAGAGGATTCATTACGACCATGGGCTAGTTGCCGGTGGTATGCTCTCGGGCTCCGGATACGGGCGTCCGACAGTGGACGGCGGGCACGAGCCACGGATCGGGGACCCGCGACCGGGACCAGCCGAGGTGGAGCGATGACGCTGCTCGAGGTCCGGAACCTGGAGGTGCGGTACGACACGCGCGAGGGGCCACTCCACAGCGTCAACGACGTCTCGTTTACAATCGACGACGGCGTCAACTACGCGCTGTCGGGGGAGTCTGCGTCCGGGAAGTCCACCATCGCGAAGGCGATCATCGGACTGTTGCCCGACCACGGCCGGATCGAGAGCGGCCAGGTCGTGTTCCGGGGACGGGATCTCCACTCCCTCACTCCCGCGGAACGACAGGACCTTCTCTGGGAAGAGATTGCGTTCATCCCCCAGACCGCGATCGACGCCTTAGACCCCGTGATGACTGTCGGCGCGCAGATCCAGCAGGCGATCCAGACCCACCGCGAGGTATCGACACAGAACGCACAGCAACGAGCACGGGATCTGTTCGAGACGGTCGGTCTCGACCCGGCCCGGACGGGCGAGTACCCACACGAGTTCTCGGGCGGGATGCGCCAGCGGGTCGTCATCGCGATGGCGCTGGCGCTGGATCCGGCTCTCATCATCGCCGACGAGCCCACCACCGGCCTCGACGTCATCGTCC
This sequence comes from uncultured Halobacteriales archaeon, assembly GCA_964471665.1. Taxonomy (GTDB): domain Archaea; phylum Halobacteriota; class Halobacteria; order Halobacteriales; family Haloarculaceae; genus SW-9-67-25. The sequence goes on from CAYYHG010000018.1 coordinate 2,058, forward strand.
AGGACAAGATCATCGACAACATCCTCCAGATCCAGGAGGAAACAGACAGTTCGCTCATGCTCATCACTCACGACCTCAGCGTCATCGGCGAGACCTGCGACGAGATCTCCGTGCTCTACGGCGGGACGGTCGTGGAACAGGGCCAGATCGAGAACGTCCTGGCGAACCCGACGAACCCGTACACGATGGGGCTGAAGAACGCGTATCCGGCACTGGACGACGAACCGGACGGGCTCGTCTCGGTGCCGGGCAAGCCACCGACCCTGAAGACAGAGACGACCGGCTGTGTCTTCGAGCCGCGCTGTCCCTTCGCCACCGACGACTGCAAGACGAGAGAGCCGGACCTGGAGGAACTGCCCTACCGGGACCAGCGCGTCGCGTGTCACCACGCAGTGCGGGCCGAACGGATGCGCCGCGAGGCAGCTGATCCCGAGACCTGGGGCGGGGCGGCCGCGGGGAACCGACCGGCCGACGGCGACGTCATCCTCGAGGTTGACGGCCTGTGCAAGTGGTACGAGCGCCAGCAGTCGTGGCTGGGCCACGTTGCGATCGACGGTGTCTCGCCGTCGATTTCCGGACTCACCCGCAGCCTGCGGGACTGGTACGAGAGGCGCAGATCCGGACTCCGAGACGCCGTCGGTCGGGAGGAGTCACACGTTCGTGCAGTCGACGGCGTGTCGCTGTCGGTCGCACGCGGGGAGATCCTGGGAGTCGTCGGCGAGTCCGGCTGTGGCAAGACGACCCTCGGGCAGACGCTCGCACTCCTGGACGAACCGACCGCTGGACGCTTCGAGTTCGACGGCCAGAGCCACGAGTACTACCAGGATGGCAACCTGCAGTCGTTCAGACAGAAACTCCAGATAATCTTCCAGAACCCCTACGAGTCGCTGAATCCCCGGGTGACGGTCGAACACCTCGTCAGGGAACCGCTCACCATCCACGACTACCGGCGCGACGAACGAGACGAGGCGGTCCGGGAGACGCTCGAACAGGTCGGCCTCGTCCCCGCCGGGCGGTATCTCGAAATGTACCCGAGGGAGCTGTCCGGCGGACAGCGCCAGCGCGTCGCGATCGCGCGTGCGCTGGTGATCGACCCGGACTTTCTGATCTGTGACGAACCCGCTTCGATGCTCGACATCTCCCTGAAAGCCGAGGTCCTCAATCTGCTCCGTGGGCTCGCCAACACCGAAGGCATCGGAGTCCTCTACATCTCCCACGACCTGGCGAGTCTCACACAGATCGCCGACCGGCTGGCGATCATGTATCTCGGCCGCCTCGTCGAACGGGGGGGAACCGACGAAATCGTCTCGAACCCGAAACACCCCTACACGGAAGCGCTCCTCTCGGCAGTGCCCGAGTCCGACCCGATGGGCGACCGCGACCGGGTTACTCTCGAGGGGGAACCACCCGACCCGGAGGAGTTGCCGTCGGGCTGTCGGTTCGCTCCCCGCTGCCCGAACGCGACTGACCTGTGCCGGGAGCAGGAACCGGACCTCGACACCTGGGCCGCCGAGGATCACTCGGCCGCGTGTTTCCACCCGGTCGGCTCGTCAGCTCCCGAGCAGTTCTGGGTCGGCGACCGGTCGTGGACCGACTGATAGTGATTGCTGTAAGCCATTCCCGGATCGACCGCAAGACGCGACGCGGTCGAAACGGTAATTCGGTACAGCAATCACTATGATACGGACCGCTGTCGTTCGAAACCGGATCGCCCCAATAAAAACCGATGGTGATTGCACGCTTTCGGGGGTAGGATGAAGCCCCTGCCGGGCGACCGATACTCCGTGACCAGCCACAGCCACGATGGCGAAGACGGGGTGTCGGATCCTGTCCAGCACGGAGACCTGGAACCGCTGTTCGATCCCGACTCGGTCGCGGTCGTCGGCGCCAGCCCGGACTCGTTTTACTCCGGCAACCTCGTCGAGAATCTGCTGGCGTATGGGTTCACTGGGGCGCTCTATCCGGTCAATCCGAACCGCGACGAGGTCTGGGAGCGACACTGTTACGACGAGATCGGGGCCGTCCCGGACGTCGTCGATCTGGTAGTCGTGAACGTCCCGCGGGAGTACGTCGTCAGCGTGGTGCGCGAGGCCGGCCAGCGGGGTGTCCCCGTAGCGCTCGTTCTCACCGCCGGGTTCGCAGAGGCCGACGAGACGGGTGCGGATCTCGAAACCCGGCTCGCCGCGACCGCCGAGGACGCCGGGATCCGGGTCGTCGGTCCAAACTGCATCGGCGTGATGGCCGCCCGGGGTGCGACGCTCACTGCGACGTGTTCGCGCCAGCCCCAGCCGGGACACATCGGGCTGGTCAGCCAGTCGGGCGCGCTGGCGTTCACCACCTTCTTCGAGCGGGCGGCCGACCGCGACCTGCACTTCAGCCACATCGTCTCGACCGGGAACGAGGCCGACCTCGCGACGGCCGACTACGTCGCCGCTCTCGCCGACCGGGAGGCCGTCGACGTCGTCTGCACCTACATCGAGGGGATCGACGACCCCGAACGGTTCATGCGTGTCGCGGAGTCGGCCGTCAGGAACGGGACACCCGTCCTTGCGGTGAAGGTCGGCCGATCCGACATTGCGGAGGCAGCGACGCTTTCACACACCGGCTCGATTACCGGCAACGACGACGCCTGGGAAGCGGCACTCGATCAGGTTGGGATCCAGCGGGTGCCGGACATTCCGGACCTGCTCTCGCGGGCAGCCGCCCACGCCACGTACGACCCGCCGGCCGGGAACCGCGTCTGCGTCGCCTCGACCAGCGGTGGACTCGCGAGCCTGCTCGCGGACATGGCCGCCGACCGGGACCTCGTTCTCCCCGACATCGAGGGCGACACCGAACAGACGCTCCTGGACATCGAGGAACTGCTGACCTACGGAGAGTTCCACAACCCCGCCGACATCCGGGGGTACGGTGCCGAGGTCCTCCCCGACGTCGCGGACCCACTTCTGGCCGACGACTCGTTCGACGCCTACGTCTTCGCCATCGGACTTCCAGGCGTCGACGAGCGTGCCGAACGGATCGCCGAGGACCTGGAGACGGTCGTCGCGTCGGCCGACGACCCCGTCTACGTCCTCTGGACCGGCCGCAAAGAACCCGACGACCCGACCGGGACGCCGCCGTACGCCCGCCTCCGGGAGACGGTGCCGGTCTACGAGGACCCTGGCCGCTGTCTGGACGCGGTCGCGTCGACGACTGCGTTCGTCGCTGATCGCGGTCGCCTGCTCGACGAGCCCTCCCGGCGGGAGCTGACCGGACCGTCCCCGCGGCACGACGCTCACGCGGCCGGGACGCCGGATCTCGCTCTCCCGCGGGGGCGGGTCCTGTCCTGGCGGGAAGCCCAACCGTTACTGTCGGCCTACGACGTCCCGGTCGTGGAGACGCGACTGGTGACAGACGCCGACGAGGCGGTCGCCGCGGTCGCCGACCTGGGTGGTCCGACCGTCCTCAAGATCGACTCGCCGGAGCTCCCCCACCGCACGGACGTCGGCGCCGTCCGCCTGAACGTCGACGCCGACGAGACCCGCGGAGCGTACCATTCCGTCGTGAACGCTGCGCTGGCCCACGTCGACGACGCCGACATCGAAGGTGTTCTCGTCCAGCCGATGGTCGAGGACGGCGTCGAAGCGATCGTCGGGATCGCTCCAGACGAGGTGTTCGGATCACTCGTCACTGTCGGACCCGGCGGTGTCGCGGTCGAGGCTGCGGGCGAGAGCGCGACGCTCGTCGCGCCGTTTACGCGTACCGACGCGCGCCGGTCCCTCGAGCAGACGCGGCTGGCCGACCTGCTCGTCGACCGCCGCGGGCGCGAACCGCTGTCGCTCGATCCGCTCGTCGATCTGCTGGTTCGCGTCGGAAACCTCGCTGGCCTCGACGCCGTCGCCGAACTAGATTTGAACCCCCTCGTCGTCACCGACGACGGTCCCCGTGCCGTCGACGTTCTCGTCCGAACCGAACAGTGAACTGATCTGGTGTTTCGGCCGGAGCAGACGCTGCCGGACACTACATCTGCAGCGTATCCTGGATCGACCGGTCTGCCTCGACCTGTTCCCGTTCCTGCCGGTAGTGTTCGAGCAGTTCGCTCTCGACGTCCTCGACCGGGAAGAGACACGCCGCTTCGTGGCCGTCGTCGGCGAACGCACTGCGGTCGGGGTCGTCGGCGCGACACTCCTCGGTCGCTTTCGGACACCGGGGTGCGAAGTTACAGCCCGAGGGCAGGTTGACCGGGTTCGGCGGTTCGCCGGACAGGAGCACTCGCTGGCGGTCGACGTCGGGGTCGGTCTTCGGGGAGGCTGCCAGCAACGACGCGGCGTAGGGGTGTCTGGGATGTTTGATCACCTTCTCGGTCGCGCCGAGTTCGACGACGCGGCCGAGGTACATCACCGCCAGCCGGTCGGCGATCTGTGTGAGACTCGCCAGGTCGTGGGAGATGTAGACGACGCCGATGTCGCGCTCGTCGGCCATCTCCCTGAGGATGTTGAGTATGTTCGCCTTCAGCGAGACGTCGAGCATCGACGCCGGCTCGTCACAGATGAGAAGGGTGGGTTCGAGCACCAGTGCCTGCGCGATGGCGACACGCTGGCGTTCCCCGCCGGAGAGCTGACTCGGGAGCTGGTCGAGGTACTTCTCGGGCGGATCGAGCCCGACGTCGCTGACCGTCTCCCGGACTCTCCGCTCGATCGTCTCCGGGTCGTGGCCCTGGATCTTCAGGGGCTCACCGACCGCGGCCCGGACCCGCTGTCTCGGGTTCAGCGAGTCGAACGGGTCCTGGAAGATGAACTGGACCTTCGAGCGGAACCGTTTCGTGCTCTCGGCGAGCAGTTCGTCGACCGGTGTGTCCTCGATCAGTATCTCGCCGCCGGTCCGGGACTGGAGCGCGGCGATCACTTCGCCGAGCGTGGACTTCCCACAGCCGGACTCGCCGGCGACACCGACGATCTCACTCTCGTGGACGGAGAGATCGACACCGTTGACGGCCTTGACGTAGTCTGGCTCGGCACCGCGCAGGTCGTCCATGATCGACTGGGTCTGTGGGAACCACTTCTCGAGGTCTCTGGTTTCGAGGATCACGTCGCCGCGCTCGCGGGCGCCCGGGGCTCTGTCTCTGGGCTCGATTCCCCACGTTTCGGGGTCGTCGGCCTGCCCCCGGAGGTCGTCGGCCTCGTCCGCGTAGTAACAGGCCGACACCTGGTTTTCGGCCTCGACCAGGGGCGGGTGGCCGTCCTCGCAGTCCTCGGTGGCGAACGGACACCGGTTGCGGAACACACAGCCGGTCGGTTCCCGGGTGAGATCCGGCAGCGATCCCGGGATCGATATCGCCTGCTCGTCGAACTCGTCGACCTCCGGGAAGGCGTTTTTCAACCCCATCGTGTACGGGTTCGTCGGACGTTTGAACACGTCGTAGGTGTCGCCCTGTTCCATCACCTTCCCGCCATAGAGCACAGACACCTCGTCACACGTCTCTGCGATGACGCCGACGTCGTGAGTGATCAGCAACAGCGAACTGTCGAGGTGTTCCTGAATTTCCATCAGCTTGTCGATGATCTTGTCCTGGACGATGACGTCGAGACCGGTGGTGGGCTCGTCGGCGATGATGAGATCCGGGTCCAGCGCCAGTGCCATCGCGATGGTGACCCGCTGGCGCATCCCGCCCGAGAACTCGTGTGGGTACTCGCCCGTCCGGCCCGGATCGAGACCGACGATCTCGAAGACCTCGGCGACCCGTTCGTCGGCTGTGGCCTTCGAGACGTTCCGGTGTTTGCGGATGGCCTGCCTGATCTGGGCGCCGACAGTCATCACCGGGTCCAGCGAGTCCATCGCGCTCTGGGGGATGTAGGAGATGTCCTCCCAGCGGACACTCTGCCAGTCCCGCTCTGTCAGATCGAGCAACTCGCGGCCATTGAACCGGATACTGCCGGCCTGGACCTCGCCGTTGTCGTCGAGCAGTCCGAGGACGGTCTTCGCGATGGTGGACTTTCCACAGCCGGACTCGCCGACCAGCCCGTAGTTGTCGCCCTCGTCGATAGCGAAGGAGACGTCGTTGACCGCGTGGACGTCCTTTCCGGGGGTCTGATACGTTATCTTCACGTTTTCGACGTTCAGTAGTGTCATTCTTGCTCCATCTGCAGGTCGGGATTGACGATTTCTTCGAAGGCCCGTCCCACCAGGAAGACCGCTGTGGTCACTGCAGCGATGCCGAGTGCGGGCGGGAGTACCCACCACCACGCGACCCGGATCGCGCCGGCACGGAACACCTGTTCGAGCATCCGGCCCCAGGAAGTCGTCGTCGGGTCGCCGAAGCCGAGGAAAGCCAGCGACGCCCCCGCGACAATCGACCATCCGACCGCGTATGCGGTGTAGAGAAAGCCGATGCCGACGACGTTGGGAGCGACGTGCAGGAACATCGTCCGGGCGTGGCCGGCGCCCCTCGCGCGGGCCGACTTCACGAAGGTCCGTTCTTTGACCGTCATGACCTCCGACCGGATGACGCGTGCGGGCATCTTCCAGAGGAAGAGCACGACGACGGCGGTGATGAGCCAGATGTTCGACGTCACGAACGACAGGAGCAACAGCGCCATCGGCAGGAACGGGAGCGCGAACGTCAGGTCGGTCAGCCGCATCAGCACCTCGTCGACGCGGCCGCCGAAATAGCCACTCGTGAGTCCGACGAGAAATCCGATACCGCCGATACCGAGACCGCCTCCCAGTCCGACGATGAGCGTCGGTCGCGCGCCGGCGAGGAACTGGCTCAGGATGTCCTTGCCGAAAGACGTCGTTCCGAGCGGCGCCGTCGTGCTCGGGCTCTCGAGTCGCATCATCGAGCCACCCTCACGGAGCGTGTCCTCGATCGGGTGGTACGGTGCGATATAGGGGCCGAACAGCCCGATGAACACGAACGCGACGAGGACGACGAATCCGATTTTGGCGCCGGTGTCCTGTAACACGAACGCCATCGTCCGCTTGGCGCGGCCGAGTTCGGACAGGAGGCGGGCCTTCGCGGTCTCGACGTCGATTCCGTATCCCGACATCAGACATCACCTGCCGTGACCGTCGGGTCGAGTTTGGCGTACGCCAGGTCCGCCGTGAGGTTCATGATGATGATCGCCAGGGCCATCAGGAACACGGCCGCCTGGACGGTCGGATAGTCCTGGTTCAGGATCGCCTGCACGAGGGCACGGCCGATCCCTGGCCACGCGAAGACGACCTCCAGCGTGATCACGCCCTGGAAGAGCATACCGGTCCGCAGCGCGAAGTACGTCACCAGCGGCAACAGGGAGTTCCGGCCGGCCCGGGCGAGTTGCTCCATATCTGAGAGACCCTTCGCGCGGTGTAACATGAGAAATTCCGATCCCTTCCGCTCGACGACGGAGTTGCGCGCGAGCATCAGGAAGTCGCCGCTGTAAAAGAGAACGGTCGCGCTGAAAGGGAGGATGTAGTGTCGCAGGAAGTCCAGCGAGAGGTACGTCTCCAGGTAGCCGTCGGGGCTGGCCACCGGGCTGCGCATCCCGAACGCGGGAAACAGGTCCAGCCCGTAGGAGAAGATGATGAGCAACAGAATCCCGGTCACGAAGATCGGGGTCGCACGGAAGAAAGTGGTGACGATGATGCTGGACTGCTCGAACCGGGATCCGCGGGTCCAGCCGGCGTACATGCCCGCGGTGGAGCTGATGATGGCCGTCACGACCAGTGCCGGGAGAAGCAACACCAGCGTGTTCACCAGTGCCGGGACGATGATGTCGACGACTGGCCGCTGCTGCGTGAGCGAGATGCCAAACTGCAGAGTGAACAGATTTCGGACGTAGCTCACATACTGGACGTGAAGGGGTTCGTCGAGGCCGTACATCGCGCGCACCCGTTCCAGTTGTTCGGGCGTGAGCGCCCCGGACGCGATGAGCCCGCTGAACGGGTCGCCCGGCAGGAATCGGAGTGTGGCGAATATGATACTTACGGCGACAAATGTCAGTAACGCCGCGATTATTGTTCGCTTGATGAGGAACCGTCGGAATGACATGGCCCAGTCCTCAGGAGAAGTCGGGCTGGTCGAGTTCCGAACGGGTTGCGTGTCCGTTCTCGACGCGCTCGGTGAAGGCGTCCCAGGCGTCACCCTCGGGCCAGACGAGCACGTCGTCGCCGTTGAACGTGTACCCTGCCTGCTGGAGCAGTTGTCGCCCCTGCTCGGGGTCGAACTCGTAGGGTTCGGCCTCGCCGTAGTACGGGTTGAGCAGTGGAGTGAGCAGGTTCTGTCCCTGGATCGCCTCCCCGCGGCCGCCGAGGGTGTTCTCCACGAACCCCTCCTTGTCGACGGCGTGACTGATCGCCACCCGGACAGTCTTGTCGCGGAACAGCGGAACCAGGTGACTCAGGTGGACGTCTGTCGGGACGTAGTTCCGGGAGGTCTGCTTCTCGACTCCGGAGCTGTTGGCGGCGCGGTTGGCCTGCTCGTTCGAGACGACCGTCCCGATGGCGTCGATGTCGCCCGACTGGACCGCACCGATCATCGTCGAGACGTTCCCGACGTTGACGATGACGTACTCGTCGATGCCGTCGCCGGCGACGAAAAAGTCCTCCCCGACGAGTTCCTCGCGCGTGTCGTCGTCGAACATCCAGTGGTCCTTGTTGGCCGACAGCCGGAGTTCCTGCTCCTGTTGCCAGTTCTCGAACTGGAAGGGACCGGTCCCGATCGGGTTGTCGGGGTTGTGCTCGCCGGGGCTGTCGATGTCCTCCCACCGGTGTTGCGGGATGATGACACTGCGGACGACCCGCTGTGTGAGAAACGACGCGTCGGGTTCGGTCAGGGTGAACCGGACGCGGCCGCCCCCGCTCTCGGAGAGGACCTCGACGCCGTCGATGCTCCGGACGAACGCCCCCTGCTGGGGCGCGTTGAACTCCTGGTAGGTCTCGACGCTGAACTTCACGTCCTCCGGGCCGAACGCCTCCCCGTCGTGCCACTCGACGCCTTCCCGGAGGTCCATCTCGACGGTCGTGTCGTCGATCACGTCGGCGTTGGTCGCCAGGCCGGGAACGATCTCCAGCTGTGGCGACGCGTCGAACAGGCCGTCGTAGACGTTCAGCAGCCGTTTCTCCTCGGCTCCGCCGCTCGACCACGGCAGGTTGGTCCCCTGCATGCCGGCGGTGACGCCCTTGACCCACGTCGTCGAGTCGCCCCTCGGCTGGAGGTTCACCTGTGTCCAGACGAACGAGTCACGTGTCGTCCCGTTACCCGGCGTCGGGACGTAGCCCTCCCAGTCGGCGGTGTTCGCCACCGTGATGACGTCCGGGAAGTTCGAGGCGACGAGGTAGGCGTCCTCGCTGAGCAGTTGCTGGACCTCCTGGCAGACTTCGGCGCGTCCCTGCACGTCGCCGATCATCTGGGACTGCTCGTCGAGTAACTCGGTGATCTCTTCGTTGTTGTAGTTGTAGTAGTTCCCGCCGGTCTCGGGGTGGGCCCGCATCAGGAAGGGGTTGGGGTCCAGTCCGCGTTGCGGGTCGGGCCCGTGGAGGTTCATTGTCGCCGGCACTGGATGACCGATGTCGGCTCGCCAGAACTCACCGTACCGGGTGCTCGGCTGGACGTTGATCAGGTTGACCGGGATGCCGACGCGCCCGAAGGAATCCTGGATCATCAGCGCGTGCTCGCGCATCCAGGGCGTTTCGGCCTGCGCAAAGTGGGTGTCCACGTCGGGGAGCGTCTCTCCCTCGACCGCGGTGTACTCGAACTCGAGGTTGTCGTTGTTCTTCGTGTCGACCGGCCAATCGTCCCAGAACTGCGTCTCGATCTGGTTTCCGCCGCCACCGTCGCCGCCACCGCCGCCACCGCCGTCGCCGCCGTCGCCGCCATCACCGCCGCCGTCGCTGCCGTCGCCGCCGTCGCCGCCGTCGCCGCCGTCACCGTTCTGTCCACCCGGGCACCCGGCGAGGCCCACAGCACTGACTACCCCTGCGATACTGAGGAATCGCCGGCGTGACCTGGTACCTGTCTCGATCTCGAAATGGCTGTCGTCTGCCATGACGACTGCGTTTTTCACCCCAACTGGCCTGAGTGTATCCCCGAAACGCCACAATCATAATCATTCTTTATATAGGCGTCCAGTTCTGTGGACCGTATCGTCTGTACGGACGAGAACTGACACTGGTCCGGTCGTGTAACACGCCAGCACCTCGGATAGGGTCGTGCGTAATTCGTTACAGCAATCACTATCAGGTGTCTTCGGGCGCGGGAGCGCCATCCTCGGGCTCGAAGACGAGTCCGAACAGCGTTTTCTCTGCAACCCGCAGGCGTTCGCTGAGCGTCGACTGTGCGATGTCGAGCTCGGTCGCGAGTTCGTCGGCCGACACGGCCCTCGGAACGTCGAAGTACCCCATACTGTAGGCAGTCTCGAGAACGAGCACCTGTTCGTCGGACAGTTCGGCTTCGAGAATCCGGGCCAGCTGTCCACTCCCGAACGGTTCGCCGATGGAATCGACCTGGCTCACGCTCACGAGTTCGAACTGACCGAACCGTTCCTGGATCCCGTCGGCGAACGAACGGAAGGCGGACCACTCTTTGACAGTGACGACCCCGTCGATCCGTCCGTCGCGCAACACGAGCCGGTTTGGAATCCCCTCCTCTTGCAGTATTGCGCCGAGCAGAAACGGATACGGCTCGTTGGCGACGACCGTGAGCCGGTAGACGAGCCGGTCCGACCGGTCGGCTGACACCTCTTGTTGATGGAAAAGCTCCACGCGAGAGAGGGGCGAAAGCGCAGACTCTGGGTCAAACGGTGACCCCGAGGAGACCGACAGCGACTCGATCCAGTATCCATCGTCCGCGTAGAAGGCGTTCTCGAACTCGATGCTCTCGACGTCCGGGATCTGTCCAGCGATCTCGCCGACTACCCCTGTCGGGTTGGTCTGGAACCTGACTCGGAGGATCCGTATTCACCTGCGTGTGGTGTCGCGTCCGATATGAGTCCGACGACACATCAATACTTCGGGCGACACTGGGCCGCGTTGCCGCGGCTCACCGCTTTTCGGCTGTGGCAGGAGCCGCATACTTCCGTTCGAGTTCGTCGACGCGGTCCTTGTCGGTCAGTTCGTTCCTGAGATCGAAATCCGCGATGCTGTCGGCGACGCCGGCCGTCGTGCCTGCAGTCCGGAGGTGGTCGGCCGTCTCGACCATCGTCTGCATCGCCGCCCGGAGCAGCGAGTTCGGGAAGATGACGAGGTCGAACCCGAACTGGTCCAGTCTGTCGGCGTCGCGGAGCGGCGTCTTTCCGTCCTCGACCATGTTTGCCATCACCGGTGCCTGTACTTCCGAACAGAACCGGCGCATCTCCCCGTCGTTTCGCGGCGCTTCGGGAAAGACCGCGTCGGCGCCTGCCGCCACGTACTGGTTTGCTCGCTCGATGGCCGCCTCGAGGCCCTCGACTGCACGCGCGTCGGTGCGCGCGACGATCAGGAAATCCGGGTCCTCGCGCGCCTCGACCGCTGCCCGCACCTTCCGTTCCATCTCGCCGACCGAAACGAGTTCCTTGTTCTCGAAGTGTCCACACCGCTTGGGGAAGGACTGATCTTCGAGATGGAGGCCCGCGGCACCCTCGCGCTCGTAGGCCTGGACGGTGCGCCGGACGTGTATCGGGTTCCCGTACCCTTCGTCGGCGTCGACCAGCACCGGAACGGACACCGCGTCCGTGACGGCCTCGACTCTGCGGCGCATCTCGGTCTGTGTGACGAGGCCGGCGTCGGCGAGACCCAGCTTCGTGTTCGACACCCCGGCTCCCGACAGGTAGACCGCGTCGAAGTCTGCCCTCGCGACGATCTTCGCGCTCAACGCGTCGTAACAGCCCGGGAGCACGGCGATGTCGTCGTGCTCGACGAGTTCGCGGAGTGACATGGACAGGCACGCTTTTTTGTCACCGGCAAAAAGTCTCGCTATGCCATCCCGGCCACTCGCGGACCGGCTCGCGGAGTATGCGGACACACTCGCGTACGGAGACATAGACGAGACGACCGCCTCGCGCGTCTCCGACCGCGTGGTCGACTCCCTGGCGTGTGCCTACGCCGGGCTGGGGGCCGAACCCGTCAGGAACGTGCTCGCGTACGCCACCAGCAAACACGGCGACCGATCCGCGTCGGTCGTCGGAGGCAAAACCGCCTCGGTGGAGGCCGCGGCACTCGCAAACGGCGTTGCGGTCCGGTACCTCGACTGGAACGACACGTACCTCTCGCTGGAACCCGGACATCCGTCCGACAATCTCGGGGCGATACTGGCGGTTGCGGACGCGTACGACTGCACTGGCCGGGAGACGATCCTCGCGACAGTCCTGGCGTACGAACTACAGTGTCGCCTGTGCGACGCCGCGTCGCTCCGTGACCGGGGATTCGACCACGTCAATTACGGACTGGTTTCGGCGACGCTGGCCGCGGCGAAACTGATGGCCCTCGACCGCGAGGAGATTGTACAGGCAGTCAACATCGCGCTCAACGCGAACATCGCACTCCGGCAGGCCCGGGCCGGCGAGTTGACGGAGTGGAAGGGCGTCGCGTTCGGGAGCGTCGATCACAGCGCAGTTGTCGCTGCGGAACTGGCCCGTGAAGGTGTCGACGGGCCGGCACCGATCTTCGAGGGCCGATTCGGGTTCTGGAACCAGGTGTCCGGCGAATTCGAGGTCGACGTGGACAGGTTCGGCGGACGCGGGGGTGAGTTCAAGATCAACGAGACGCTGGTCAAGTTCTACCCCGTCGAGTACCACGCGCAGGCGGCCGTCAACTGCGCAGTCGCGCTACTGGATCGACACGAGATCGACCCGAAAGACGTCGTCCGCGTCGAGAACGAGACCTACGAGACGGGCGTCAGCATCATCGCCGACGAACCGGAGAAGTGGCGGCCACAGACCCGCGAGACTGCAGACCACTCGCTGCCCTACTGCGTCGCCCGGACGCTGCTGGACGGCGAAATGACGCTGGCCCAGTTCGACGAGGCGAAGTACACCGACCCGGCGGTGCTCGAGTTGATGGACCGGATCGACGTGACCGAGAATCCGGCGTTTACTGACCGCTACGGCGAGAGCTTTCCCCACCGGCTGGTCATCCACACAGAGACCGATACCTACGAACACGAACTCGAGTATCCGAAAGGCCACTACGAGAACCCGCTCTCGGACGAGGAACTGACCGAGAAGTTCGAGACTGCCACGACTGACCAGTTGGACGATGAATCGACACGAGAACTGTTGCAGACCGTCAGGTCTCTCGAGGAACTGGAGACGATCAGGAGTTTGACCTCCGGCCTCTGATACGGACTGCTGTCGTTCTTCACCGGTACAGCGAACCGTTCTCACGCGCCCGAGAATCCAGCGCGGGGTTTAGTGCTCTCCCCGAGTATCTCCTGGTATGTACGACCGCATACTCGTTCCGACCGACGGCAGCGACGCGTCACTGAACGCTGTGGAGGAAGCGATCGACCTCGCCAGAGACCAGGCGGCCGAACTGCACGTGCTCAACGTCGTCGAACTGACTGCGGTCGAACCCATGAACACAGCGGGTGGTGACGTCGTGACCCCGATGAAAGAAGCCGGCGAGCGCACGGTCGAGCGGACAGTCAGGCAGGCAACCGACGCCGGCGTCGAATCAGCCGAGGGTGTCACCGTCACGGGGGTCGCTCACGAGGAAATCGTCGCCTACATCACAGATCACGACATCGATCTGGTCGTTCTCGGCACGCACGGCCGCACCGGTCTCGACCGACTCCTGCTCGGGAGTGTCACCGAAAAAGTCGTCCGTGTCTCGCCGATACCGGTGTTGACTGTCCGGCCCGACGAGTAATCACTCCTGGGGCAGTTCCTCCGCGAGTTCGGCCGGCGACACGATTCCGGGCTGTCCCATCGTGATCCTGTTGGCGGCCATCGCCGCGCCGGCCGCTGCCGGGTAGACGATGTTGTCGACGTGGTCGAGGTGAGCGTAGGCCTGCTGGCCGTCCTCACAGATCCGGGCGAGCGTCCGACACTCGGGAACGAGTTCCCGGGCGAGTTCACAGACCGCGAGGTTCGTGTCCGTGTCGTTCGTCAGCGCGGCGACGACGTCTGCCATCGTCGGGTTGGCCTCTCGGAAGACGTCGAGGTCTGTCCCGTCGCCCACGACCACCCGGCTCACTGTATGCTCCTGGATCGCGTCGCGTTTGGTCTCGTCGCGCTCGATGACTGTCACCAGATACCCGTTCTCTGTCAGTCGCGTCGCTGTCCGTCGGCCGACGCGACCGCCACCGACGACGATCACGTTCCTGCTCTCAGTCTGAATGTCCATACACTACAGTGCGCTCAGAGCACTATAATACGCTACTTTCTCGCGTATAATTGCCTGTATAGAGTACGAGTGGCACACAATACGCGAGGTATTAAACTGATTGCTCCGCAGGCGGGGATCGCGAGGTTCGGACTGGCAGGTTCGACCGACGGATTCCCACTCAATTGAAAAAAGTCTGCACGTTCATGTTCGGTTCCAGCGTATCTCCATCCGGAGAGACCACAAATGAGCACACACAGATCCAGCAGAATCGAGACGGAGTTGCTCGGGCGGGAGGTATCAGTCAGCCTCTCGGGCCCCTGGACTGCGTACTGGGCGCGGTTCATCAGCCTCATCATGGGCTGGTACTTCCTGCACGCCGGCCTCGACAAACTGATCAACTGGCCGTTCGACGCGGGATGGTTCGTCGGCGGCGCAGCCCAGGCGTCGATCCTCGCGCCGCTCATGACGCCGTTCGCCGACGGCCTCGGGCTGACGTTCGTCAACTTCGCGGTCCCGATCGGCCAGACGCTGATCGGACTCGGTCTCGTTCTGGGCGCGCTCACCAGAGTGGCTGCCTTCTTCGGCGCCACGCTGATGACGTTTTTCTACTTCGTCAACGGGCCCGGCGGCGCCTGGGCACACGGGATGGTCAACGGCGACCTGCTGGCGCTGTTGCTGTTTGCGACCGTCATCGTGCTCGGCTCGGGCAAGGTGCTCGGACTCGACGGATACCTCCGCAAGACGGACTTCGTCGAGAACCGCCCGCAGTTGCGGTACCTGCTCGGCTGAGGTGATCCACCATGTCAAAACCAACCACAGCAGACAAACTCGCGATGTACGTCGGTGGCGGATTGATCCTGTTCGGTGCGGTCGTGATCGGGGTCGTCGAGACCCTCTTCGGCAGTCCCCACGCCGTCACCGGCGAGGGACAGATCGTCCACGAAGCGCTCGTTCCGCTGGAGATCCGGTCGGGCATCATCCTGGCCGGGCTCCTGGTCTGGATGCTGTACGCCATCTACAAACTGGCCGGCACTGAGCCAGGAGCGGAGACGACTGAACCGACAACGGAGACGGCCGACTGATAGGGACGGTTGTAGCCGTTTTCCAGGACAACCGCCCGACTTCGGGCGGGTGATCCGGTAAAGAACTACAACCGTCCCTATGATACTGTCGGCTACACGCAACTTTTCCGCCGGTTGATCCGCCCGGTGCACCCGGTGACCTGTGAGACACGCCGGCGACTGCAGCGTCGCCGACGAGGCACCGACTCCGTCCAGTATCATCGAGTAAAATTTCACGTTGTGAGAAGGTTTATACGTACAAAAAGCGTATATACGCATAGACTACCAGACAGGTCGCCTGTCGAAAGGTAGTACTCGATCCAACACACATATCCTTGTTTTTGATATCGAAAACAGAAGGTAGACAATGAGTGAAAGTATGCAGGCGATGGTGTTGCGGGGAATCGAGAGGGCGCTCACGAGCATACGACCACGGCGGTTGCCGTCGGTATCTCCGCCGTTGACGATCACAGACGGGACAGGACGGAAGATTCACATCCGCCCCGCCCGCGACGACGAGTTCGACGCGCTGGTCGCAATGTACGAGGCGTTCGACTCGTCCCACCGGGCCCAGGGAATCCCGCCGCTGGACTCGCGAGCCATAGAGCAGTGGCTCGATGGACTCCTGACAGGGCCGGACGTGATCGCACTCCACGACGGACGGGTCGTGGGCCACGTCAGCTTCGTTCCCGAGGATTCCGACAGTCACGAACTCGCCATCTTCGTCCACCAGGAGTATCAGGGTGCCGGGATCGGGACACATCTGCTTTCCGCGGGCCTGGACCATGCCGCCACCAACGGCGTCGGGCACGTCTGGCTGACCGTGGAGCGACGGAACCGGAGAGCCAAGCGGCTGTACCGCCGGGGTGGCTTCTCGACTGTCGATCCGCGCGGTGCCGTCCAGCGGATGTCGCGGTATCTCTGATCCCACGGACGACCAGACGGGACGTGGTCTTCGTTCCCGAGAGCTCTCCCGGACTCGATAGTTGCTTTAGGCCATATATAATAATTCAGTACTGTATATAAAATTTGTACTTGTACGGACAACAGAGAAATCTTGTGCTGTATTGCCGTTTCGAATCTTCTGTACATTTATTCCAGGTGTCTGATTTAGATACGAAAACACGAAAAGTATTATCATTCGTCTATTTCTTGTTTTGTATAGGATAAATTATTGTTACTGTGCTTCAAATATCGACGACGCGGTGGTGGGATGGGGCGTCCTGGTCGTCGAAGGCGTCGGCGTGGTCCGGGAGGAGGACGACCACGAGGTAGGGGACGAACTCCTCCAGGTAGTCGACGAGTTCGACCAGGCGTTCGCCGTCGACCATCTCCAGGGAGTCGAGCAGCATGAACGGGACAGTCTCGTGGACGCCGTGGACGAGATAGCCGGCGAGTGCGACCACCAGTCCGACCAGTTCCCGTTCGCTCTCGCTCAGGTGGTCGACGCTGTCCTCGTAGACGTTTCCCTCGGCGGTTTCGCGCACGACGTGGAGATCGAACACTTCCTCGGTGACCGTCTGGCGGCCGTCGACGACCTCCTGTTCGGTCGGTTCGATCCAGACGCGGTCGACGTTGTCGTACCCGAGCCTGTCCAGTATCGCGTCCATGTGATCGTTGAACGCCTCGACAGCCTGCGTCTCGAGCCGGTCGATTCGGGTCCGGAGTTCCTGTAGCTCGGCGGAGATTTCCTCGCGGCGCTGCTCGAGTCGGTCGCGGGTCTCCAGGTCAGCACGGGCCTCTCTGATCTCCGAGTCGATCTCCTCGAGACGCTCGTCGGCGCGGTCGCGCTCGAATTCGAGCTGGCTCACTTCCGCCTGCAACGCCAGGAGGTCGTCTTGCTGTTCGCCCTGGAGTGTCTCGATTTCGGATTCGAGGTCGTCGACCCGGTCGGTCAGCGTGTCGCGTCGTTCCCGGAGTCGCTCGATGGTCGACTCCCGCTGTTGGATCTTCTCCGTGACGTCCTCGAGTCTGGACTCGAGGTGGGATCGCTGTTCGAGTGCCGTCTCGAGGGCGTCGCATTCCTCCGAGAGGTCCGCGATCTCGGAGTCCAGACGGGTCCGCTGTGCACTCTTGTCCGCCCGCACGTCCCGGAGTGTCTCCACCATCTCCCCGAGACGTTCCTGGCGGACCTCGCTCCCGCAGGTCCAGCAGGTCATCGTGCGTTCCCCGGGGGAAAGCCCAGACGTCACGGAGCGGTCCGCCCCCAGCACGTCGTCGAGAACGTCCGTCAGCGTCGACTCCGACCCGTCGAGGCGTTTCTCGTTGAAGCGAATCACGCCCTGCAACTCGCTGACGACCGAGTCGAGCGTCCGCTTTCGCTCCCGGAGCCCGTCGATGCGCTCCTCGACCGTCGCCAGCCGTTTCCTGTCGGGCGCGGAGACGTTCTCGAGTTCCGTCTCCAGGGTCGTCCGGTTCTCGCGCAGCGATTCGACGCTCTTGCGCTCGATCGACAGTTCCTGGCGCACCTCCTCGAGTTCCCTGCGCACCTCCCGCAGCGTCTCCTGTTTCTCCTCGAGTTGGGTCCCACTGTCGGTACCGGGAGTGCCATTGCGCTCTGCGTCGCGCAGCGTCTCCCGTTTCTCCTCGAGTTCGGCGTCCAGTCGTTCGAGCGTCTCGCTGGTGCGCTGCCGTCGGGCCTGCAGGTCCGCGAGGCTGTCCGCCAGGTTCTCCAGACGGTCGAGTTCGGCGTCCGTCTCGCGCCGGCGCTGGACCAGCTCCGAGACGCGCTCGCTTATTTCCTCTGTGTCTACCGGGCGCATGAGCAGTTCCCGGAGGTCTCCTCCGTGGCGGACCGCACGGCGCAGCTGGTTCGATTCGACCAGCACGGCGTAGAGTTCGGCCAGGCCGGGCCGATCGAGATACGTATCGCCGGCGGTCACGATGTCGCCGTTCTCCCGTCGCAGTTCCCGCGTGTAGGTCTCCCCGCCGACAGACAGTGTCACCTCTCCGCGCTCGGCGTCGCCTTTCAGCGTGACGAAGTCGGTCCCGAGCGCTGCGGCGATCGCCTGGAGGAGTGACGTCCGGTTCGTCGCGTTCCGCCCGACCAGCGCCGTTATTCCGCGGGTGACCTCCACCGACGTTTCGCTGATCCCCCCGATGTTGCGGACGTCGACAGAAATACTGGAGACGCCCTCGAGAGTCCCGCTCATGAACCTACAACTGATCTGACGAACAAAAGGTTTTGCCCTCTGTTACTCGCCCGACCCCGACGGCCGGCGACCGGGAGCGTGTCGGTGAGCGAGTCCACGCTGGCCGGCGCGGCCGGCGGTGTCGGACCAGGGACTGGGCAAGTGTAACTCGAACCAGCCCGCCGTGACGTGGACGACGTCGGCCTCTCGCTCCGTCCACAGCACGTTTTTCTCGCCGGCCGCTGTCCCAACCTCGGTGTAGACCTGCCGGGTGTGGCTGCGCAGGTGGTCGTGACCGCCGTCGACGACGAACAGAAGCGGCAGGCTCACGCCGACGTGATCGCCGTCGCTCAGGTCGACCCGGCCGTTGACCAGGACTGCGGCCGTCCCCGACGCGTCGGGCGACGAGACTTCCTGGAGAACCGCCGTAGCGCCGGTGTCGACACCGTAGAACCCGATTTCGAGCGACGCCGTTGCCTCCCTGGCACGCGCCCACGCCAGCACCCCCCGGAGCCGGTCCGCGAGCAGGTCGACGTTCAGGCGCCGCCCGCGACTCGGTGGCTCGCCGGCCCCCACGAGGTCGACGACGCACGTCCCGATACCCCGGTCGTGGAGCACGTCCGCGATTGCGGTCTCCCGCGCGGAGCGCGTGCCGCCGCACCCCCCCGTGACGAAGACGACCAGCGACCGGGCACCCCGCGGCACCGTCAGCTCTCCGGACAGCGCCGCGTCCGCGGCGTGTATCCGCACCGCCTGGCCTGATGTGCTCATGTTCGTATCTGCGTGGCATATTATAACAAAGAGAGGTACTGTTCCCGGACAGTGGGAAAAATTGTGGACATCCGTGATATAAACTGAACGTTCGTGACAAATCCGGCCGGGAGCCTGTCGCCGGTCATCCGTCGGACTCGTCGGTCGAACACCCGCAGGTCCGGTCCTCCAGGAAGGTTTCGACATCGTAGAACTCCCCACAGTCCTCACACAGCAGCGAGATGTCGACGAGGACGTCCACGGAGCCGACCTCGACAGCGTCGGCAGCGGACAACTGGTCGAGGCCGCGTTCGGTGACGCGAGCAGTCCGGGTCCGGAGCGACCGGACGCGCTCGCGCCACGCGTCGACGCGGTCCGCCGGCGTGTCGTACCCCGACTCGTGTTCGCGGCCGAGACAGTCGACCAGGTGTCTGTACACCGTCTGGTGGGAGACGAATCGCGCCTCGACGTCCTCGACGGACACGCCGTCCTGCCGGAGCCGTTCGCGCGCCCGGGTTCGACTCCCCGCGTCGACCGCGTCGTCGGTCAGAACGCGGTAGATGTTCTCGACCTCCCCGTCGATTGGCACCGTTCCCGACGCTTCGATCGCGACCCGGAGCACGCGGCGGTTGAACGCCGACGTGAGATCGCGGACGCTCGCGTCGCCGTCCCACCGTGACCGGAGGTGGTCGTGGATTCCGTCCAACCCGGACGCGGCCGCTACCGTCCCCACCTTGCAGGAACAGGGCTGGTCTGTCCCGGCGTCGTTGCCTGTCATGGCCGACTCTGTGTGTTCCACACGTAAATCGGCGGCGAATTGTTACAAATATATGCCTGTAACAACCTGTTCGACGACGTGCGAGAAAAGGTAAAAGTGTCTCGGGCCGGAGGATGCTGATATGCAAGCACGCATCAGGTCCCAGGAGACCGGAACATGACCGATGTCTCCGACCAGACCTACGACCGGTTCGCGTCCAGGGCCGCCGACTACGGCGTGGAACTGACGCGGGTGTCGGCCGAAGACGCACCTGGAGTCATCGCGGACGCCGTCGAGGAACCCGTGGTCGGCGCGCCACTGCCGTGGGAGGACGTGGCGCTCCCCGGGAGCGTGCCGACGGATCCCTCGCCAGCCCAACTCGACGAGGCAGTCACGGGCGTGACGGCCGCACGACTGGCCATCGCGGACTACGGGAGTATCGTCCTGCGTGCAACCCCCGGGGGAACGGAGCCGGTCAGCCTGTTCCCGGACCGTCACCTCGCGGTGTTGCGCGAGCGGGACCTGGTCCCGGACATGGAGGCGGCCTTCGAGTGGCTCGGTGACGAACTGCGGGCGACGCGCGGATCGGCCGTGCTCGCGACGGGCCCGTCGGCGACGGCCGACATGGGCGCGCTGGTCCAGGGCGCACACGGCCCCAAGGCGGTCCACGTGGTGGTGGTCAGATGAGCTCCGAGACGCGCGACGCGAAGGCCGCCCACATCCGCCAGTTGCTGGAGACCGAGGGAGAGGCGGTCAGCGAGAACACCCGCGGGTTCAACACGGGTCGCTACGAGTCGGTCGACAAGCTAGACGACTACGACGCGCTGAAAGACCAGGCCCGGGCGATCAAGGAGGACGCCATCGAGCGCCTGCCCGAGCTGATCGACCGGGTCACCGAGGCGGTCGAGGAAAACGGCGGGACGGTCTACCTCGCCGAGGACGCGGCCGACGCCAACGAGTACGTCGCGGAGGTGTGTGCCGAGCGCGACGCCGGGCGGCTCGTCAAGAGCAAGTCGATGACCAGCGAGGAGATCGAGGTCAACGAACACCTCGCCGCACGGGACGTCGACGTGGTCGAGACCGACCTCGGCGAGTGGGTCCTCCAGGTGGCCGACGAGGCACCGTCCCACATCGTCGCGCCGGCCATCCACAAGTCCCGGGAGGGGATCGCCGACCTGTTCGACGCGCAGTTCGACCCCGAGGATCCCCCCGAGACAGCCGAAGAGCTGACGATGTTCGCCAGGGAGCGCCTGGGCGAACTGATCGAGGGCGCCGACGTGGGGATGACCGGCGCGAACTTCATCACCGCAGACACGGGAACGATCGCCCTGGTCACGAGCGAGGGCAACGCCCGCAAGACAGCGGTCGTCCCGGATACGCACGTCGCTGTCACCGGCGTCGAGAAGATCGTCCCGAGCGTCGAGGACCTCCAGCCCTTCGTCGAACTGATCGGCCGTTCCGGGACGGGACAGGACATCACCAGCTACATCTCGCTGTTCACGCCGCCGGTCGAGTCGCCGGTCGTCGATTTCGACGACCCCGAGGCGCCGATCACCAGCGGGGCGGTCGACCGCGACTTCCACCTCGTACTCATCGACAACGGTCGGATGGCGATGCGCGAGGACGACGACCTGCGGGAGACGCTGTACTGCATCCGGTGTTCGGCCTGCTCGAACACGTGTGCGAACTTCCAGTCGGTCGGGGGCCACGCCTTCGGCGGCGAGACCTACTCGGGCGGCATCGCGACGGGCTGGGAGGCAGGCATCGAGGGGCTCGACACCGCCGCCGAGTTCAACGACCTCTGTACGGGCTGTTCGCGGTGTGTCGAGGCCTGCCCGGTGAAGATCGACATCCCCTGGATCAACACGGTCGTCCGGGACCGCATAAACAGCGGGAACGATCCGAACCTCGAAGTGCTGGTCGACGGGCTGACCCCCGACACCGAGGAGAGCGGCCCAGGCCTCCAGAAGCGCCTCTTTGGCAACTTCGAGACCCTCGCGAAGGTCGGCAGCGCGTTCGCACCGCTCTCGAACTGGGTCGCGAACTCCGCGCCCGCGAGCTACGTCCTGGAGAGGGTGGCTGGCGTCGATAGACGGCGCGACCTCCCAGAGTTCCGGCGCGGGACGCTGGTCGAGTGGGCCGAACAGCGCGAGGCGCCGACCGTCGCGGATCCCCAAAAGCGGGTCGTCCTCTATGCCGACCTCTACACGAACCACATCCTCGTCGACCGAGGGAAGGCGGCCGTGCGACTCCTCGAGGCGCTCGGCGTCGGGGTCGAGGTGCCGTCGGTGCCCGGGAGCGGCCGGGCGCCCCTCTCCCAGGGGATGATCGACACGGCGACGACGAAAGCCCAGCGGGTGTCGGCAAGGCTCGAACCGTACCTCGAGGACGGGTACGACGTGGTCGTCGTCGAACCGAGCGACCTGGCGATGTTCCGGAACGACTACGAGCGGTTGCTCCCCGACACGGAGTTCGAGGGGCTGGCCGAGAACAGCTACGAGGTCCTCGAGTACGTCTACGGCCTGCTGGCAAACGGCGCCGGCGTCGACGACCTGTCGGCGGCAGACGGCGAGTCCGTGGCCTACCACAGCCACTGCCAGCAGCGCACGATGGGACTCGAGGAGTACACCCTGGCGGTGCTCGACGAGTGTGGCTACGACGTGACGACCAGCGACGTCGAGTGCTGTGGCATGGCGGGCTCGTTTGGATACAAAGAACAGTACTACGACCTCGCGATGGACGTCGGCGGGACCCTCGGCGAGCAACTCCGCGGGGTAGACGCGGACCGTGTCGTCGCCAGCGGGACGTCCTGTACCGACCAGATCGGTGACCTGCTGGACGAGGAGGTCCGCCACCCGGTGGAGTTGCTCGCGCCGGAGAGGGCCTGATCGTCCGATGGTTGGCGATCGATCTGCTCCGTGACCGCGCCGAACAGGGCCGGACCCCGGCCGCCTGGAAGCGCCGCTTTGTCGCTAGCCGGCTGGCCGACGGGTCGACGATCACCGACGCGATTCACGACACGCAGCGGGCCTACGTCGACCGCCAGGCAGAGACGCTGTTCGCCGGCCACCTCACCGAATGGCCGGAACCGTAATCTTCATAGTCGATTGCAGAGAAGTGGGCCCGTGTGAGTGGGACACATGGGAATCCGTGACCTGTTCCAGGTGATCGCCGACGGGGGCGCGCGCCTCCACCGCGAGTGCCGGGAGTGTGGCCGAAATCTCCAGGCCGGTGTCGACCGATGTCCGGAGTGTGACGGCGACGCCATCCAGTACGAGGTACAGTGAGCGAACCGACGTAACGGGACCGACCAGGTCGACGTCTTCCAGCAACAGAACTGTCATGAGTAAACAGAGGGACCCACGCGGTCAGCAGACCGATCCGGCAGCCGAGTCACGCAGCAACTACGACTACCAGAATCCCGAGGTCGAGCGACCGGACCTCGTCGCGGACCTCGCGGAGCGCGTCGAGGGCGATGTCCGGTTCGACACCTACACGAGAGAACTGTACGCGACCGACGCCAGCGCGTACGAACAGCGACCGATCGGCGTCGTCGCGCCGAAATCGACCGACGACGTGGCCGCCGTCGTGGATTACTGCGCGGGCGAATCGGTTCCAGTGTTGCCCCGCGGCGGCGGGACGAGTCTCGCGGGACAGGCCGTCAACGAGGCGGTCGTCCTCGACTTCAAGCGTCACATGGACCGATTCCGCGGGTTCGATCCCGAACGGGAGACTGCCCGCGCCCAGGCGGGTATCACGCTGGCGCGCCTCAACGACCACCTCGAGCCACACGGCCTGAAGTTCGCGCCCGACCCCGCGTGGGGCGACAAGTCGGTGCTCGGCGGCGCCATCGGCAACAACACCACCGGCGCACACTCCCTGAAGTACGGCAAGACCGACGCCTACATCGAGTCCTGCGAGGTGGTCCTCGCAGACGGGACCGTGACGACGTTCGGGTGGATCGACGTCGACGACCTCCACGAGCGCGGCCGACGCGCCGCCGAGGCCGAGGATCCCGACCTCGAGGACCGGATCCACGCGGCGGTCTCGCGGATCCTCCGGGAAGACGCCGACGAAATCGAGCGACAGTACCCCGATCTGAAGCGCAACGTCTCGGGGTACAACCTCGACCACCTCGTCGCCAACGCCCGCGAACGGGGCGAGGTCAACCTCGGGCGACTGCTGGCGGGCAGCGAGGGGACGCTTGCGGTCGTCACCGAGGCCGAGGTGTCCCTCGAACCGATCCCGGAAGCGACCGCGGTCGTGATGCTGACCTACGACGGCGTGTTGCCGGCGATGCGCGACGTCGCACCCATCCTCG
>CAYYHG010000019.1:0-25294 GCA_964471665.1 uncultured Halobacteriales archaeon
ACCAGCAGCGCCAGCGCGAGGTAGTAGAACGGGTCGAGCGCGACCGTCCCGAGGCCGGGGACCGCCACCGCCACCTCGTTGAAGATGAACTGAAAGGAGAAGCCGCCGGCGCCGAGGGTCAGCAACGGGATATCTGGCATGCCGTTGAACCCGCCGAGCGCGGCGTTGCCGATGGTCCACTCCGAGCCGGCCGTCTGTGCCATGAACGTGTGCAACACCATCGTCGACACCAGCGTGATGATGGTCACGTACACGTCGCGGACGCCGCCGTAGAACATGAAGTATCCCAGCAGCGCCGCGGTGAGGGCGCCGCCGCCGACGCCGGCGAGAACGGCGACGGTCATCCCCCCGGGCGTCGCGAAGTTGATCGAAACGACGCCGAAGGTGTAGCCGCCGATCCCGAAAAACACCACCTGCCCGAAGCTCAACACCCCGGAGTAGCCCCAGACAACAGCCAGCGACAGGCCAAGGAGGGCGAGAACCAGAAACAGCGAGAACTGTTCGGCGTTGCCAAACAGCGGGTAGAGGACGAGCGCGAGCACGGCAAGGAGAAAGCCGGCCCAGAACGGCGTGGAGTTGCCGACCGTGTGCGGCCCCTCGAAGGGTGTCCGCGCCCGGGCGAGCAACGAACCGACGGCGGAATCGTCGGCAGCCACGTCACTCACGCTCCTGTCTTCGCGCTCGCGCCTGTTCGATGAAGCCAGTGATCCCCTCCGGGAGGAATCGGAGGGCGATCATGGCCGTGATCAGCAGCGCGATCCGCCCGAAGAAGGTGCCATAGAGGTTCGAGAACGCCGCCTCGATGACGCCGAGCAATCCGCCCGAGAGCACCGTCCCGAGGACGACACTCGACCCGCCGACCACGACGGCGACGAACGCCTCCACGAGGAACTGGCCCCCGAGGGTCGGTTGCATCGAGAGCAACGGCGCGAACAGCGCGCCCGTCAGCCCCGCCAGGCCGGACCCGATGGCGAACGTGATCATGTACGTGCGGTCGGTGTCGACGCCGAGTGCCCGTGCAGTGGCCTCGTCCTGGATCGTCGCGCGGGCTCGCATCCCGTACTCGGTGCGGGTGAACAGGAGGTAGGTTCCGACGAGGACACAGACGCTGACCCCCGCGAGGACGAGCCGGTACGACGAGTACGAGAACGCCCCGTAGGCGACGTGCCCGAAGGGTGTCTCGACCTGATCGATGGAGTTGCCGAAGACGATCCGGGCCCCCTGTACCATCATCAGGCTGAGCCCGAACGTGGCGACCATCGAGTCGGCGAGGCGGTTGTAGAGCGGGTCGACGAGGTCCCGGCCGAGCGCAGCCTGGCCGATGGCGTTGGGGACCACCCCCGAGATGACCACGCGCTCGACCACGACGCCGAACGCGGCCGTGACGAGGACGCCGACGACCATCGCCCCGGGCACCGGCAGTCCGAGGTGGCTGGCGGCGAGTGTGGTCGCGTACGCGCCGACGAGGATGAACTCGCCGTGGGCCAGGTTGATCACGCCCATGATGCCGAAGATGACCGCCAACCCGGCCGCGGCCAGCACGATGAACGCGAAGCTGTCGAGAAACTGGAATGTGAGGTTGATCCCGTTTACCATCTAGTCTGCCTCCTCGAAGAAGTCCACCGGCGTGTACTGGGTCTGTTCGGCTTCCTCGCGGAGGTCACAGCCGACGGTCTCCGTGAGGAACTTCTCGGGCACCTTTTGATTGTCGACAGCCTCGATGTTGTGCTCCCCGTCGGCCCGGAGGACCCACATGTAGTGGTCGACGTGGTGGGTCGCACCGTCGAGTTCGATCGTCTCGCCCTCGGGCGCCTCCGGGGCCCGCTCCGTGCCGAGGCTGATCCCAGACTCCAGGGCCTCGATGACCTCCGGTTGCTCGGTCGTGCCGGCCTGTTCGACGGCCTCCTTGTACATGTACGTCGAGAAGTAGTTGGTCTCGGCCTCCTCGTTGAGGTAGGGCGCCTCGGGATACTTCTCGAAGTAGCGGTCGACGAAGCCGCCGTCACGCGTGTTGCTCTCGGTCGGGACCTCCTCCATGTAGTTGACCCCCGCGTAGATGTTCTCCATCGCAGGCGGGTCGAGCCGGCGGTGTTCGTAGCCCTGGGCCATGGCCGTCGAGGTTCCGATGGGGACCTCCAGCCCAGCCGACGCCTTCTGTTCGTAGAACGCCGTGTGGTTCGCCCCCACCAGCATCGACATCACGAAGTCCGGATCGGCCTCCTGGATGCGGTTGATCGTCGAGCCGAAGCTGGACTCCTCCAGCGGGATGAACTCCTCGCCCAGCACCTCGGCGTCGTTCTCGTTGGCGAGCACCTTCACCCAGTCCGCAGAGAGCTGTCCGAAGTTGTAGTCGGCGGCAATGGTGTATATCTCCGGCCCGAACTCCTCGCGGAGGTAGGGGAGAACGCTGCCGAGCTGCTGGCGGGCGGTCGGGCCCACCGCGAAGGTCGTCTTGTCACAGACCCCGCCCTCGTACTGTGTCGTGTAGAAGTACAGCTGTTCGTTGCGGTTGATCGTCGGCCGGATCGCCTCCCGGGTCGCCGAGGAGTACCCTGCCCACAGAGCGTCCACCTCGTTTTCGGTGATCATCTCGCGGGTGAGCTCCTGATAGCGCTGGTTGTCGGACTGGGGGTCCCTGTCGAACGTCTCGATCTCCATGCCGTCGATCCCGCCGTCGGCGTTGATCTCCTCGATCGCCAGCAGCGACGCCTTGTGTTTGGGATCCCCGACGAGCGCGAAGTTCCCCGACTGGTCCTCGAGGACGCCGATTTTCACCGTCGACTCGCCGCCGGTCGAACCGCCGTCGCCGCCCTCGCTCCCGCCGCCGTCGCTGCCGTCGCCACCCTCGCTCCCGCCGCCGTCGCCGCCACAACCCGCCAGGGCCAACGTTGCGGCCGCCCCACCTGCCGCAATAACCGCCCGCCGGGAGAGCCGCTCTCGTTCCCGTTCGGTCACTGCTCTCCCTCCGCTGACGTCGCGAATGAAGCTCTCGTACGTGCGCTTTTGAAGCAGTTCTCTGTGTTTGTTTCTAATCTGGACCGGAATTTCTTCGCTTTCATTACAGACATCAGCCGCTTGGTGTGAATATATAAAATGCTTTCCCAGTAAGACTTGCACATAGTCGGTTATTCCCTTATATTATTCAATAGTGTAATGACAGTGCCGAATCAGAGTTTTGTTTGTATACTTTTGGGCACTCATTTGGCTACAATATCAATTTATGAGAGGGCGTTCCTCTTTGACCACAGCGACACCGGCCTGCAACGTCACTGGCCGCGAGCTCGGTGCTGAGTGCCTGTCAGGGCGCTCGATCTGTTTTATTAGCTCCGTCCGTCACCCAGACCGCGAGATACCCCGACCGTTCGGCAACGACCAGCTCCTCTGTCTCGACACTGATGCAGTCGTTCGTACGTCTCGACGGCCTTTGCGTGGCGCTTCCGGTTGTGTATCCAATTGAGGGTTTCGAGGGCGATATAGCTCGTCACCCGCCCCATCGGGAGGTCTCAAGCGATGAACTCACAGTGATTGCTGTAACGAATTCCTGTTTCGACCGCGTCGAGTCCTGCGGTCGATCCGGGAATGGCTGACAGCAATCACTGGGTCATGCGCAGTCGGGTCGTCGGTTGACCCTCGAACCGCGGGCCGTGACCGACATCCTCGAAGCCGGCGGCGAGAGCGGCCTCTCGGAGCCCCGGTTCGTCTTCGGGGACAAGCAGTTCGACGGCCATCTCCTCAGTGCGGGCAAACCGGATGGGCTCCTCGAGAAGACGTTCGAACGCTGTGGGATCGCCCTCCACCTGTGTGACGTAAACGGTCCCTTCGCGGGCGTCGTAGCTGACAAACCCCAGAATTCCGTCGTCGCGTTCGGCGACCCGGACCGTACGGTCGTGGACGAGGTTGCGCATCACGTCCCGCGGGGCGTCGGTCAGCGCCGCCAGCCGGCCGGCGTCGGCCTCCACAGCGTCACGCACATCCATACCAGCCCGTTGGGCTGCACGCAAATTAAAGGACCGGGAGATGAAAGCAGTTATCCACACTGCCGACGAAGCGGTGTGACATGTTTCACACCGGCACAGCGGGACACCGGCGCAGTCGGGTGGTCGGATGCGCGTAGTCGTGAAGTTCGGCGGCACGAGTGTCGCAAACGGCGACCGGATGAGTCGTGCGGCCGACTCCGTGGCGGCGGCCGTCGAGACCGGCCACGAGGTGGCGGTCGTCGTCTCGGCGATGGGACCGACCACGGACTACCTGCTCCGGGAGATGAAATTCGAGGCCAGCGAGGCCGACCGCGCCGAGATCGTCTCGATGGGCGAGCGGACGTCCGTCCGGATGTTCAAGGGCGCGCTGGACGCCCGTGGCGTCGACGCGGAGTTTCTGGAACCCGGCCGGCCCGAGTGGCCCATCATCACCGACGAGTACGGCGAGGTCGACGTCGAGGAGACCCGCAGGCGCGCGCTGGAGTGTGCCGACCAGATGGCCGCGGGAACGGTGCCAGTCATCACGGGCTTTCTCGCACAGGACCACGACGGCACCATCACGACGCTGGGGCGGGGCGGGAGCGACACCACGGCGGTCATGCTGGGCAGCTACATGGAGGCCGACGAGGTGATCATCGTCACTGACGTCGAGGGCGTGATGACGGGCGACCCCAACGTCGTCGAGGGCGCTCGCAACGTCGGCGAGATCACCGTCGACGAACTCCGCAACCTCTCCTTTCGGGGCGCCGAGGTGGTCGCCCCCTCCGCGCTCACCTACAAGACGGGCAACCTCGCCGTCCGTGTCGTCCACTACCAACACGAGGACCTCCTGACCGGCGGCACGTCCATCGAGGGGGAGTTCGAGAACCTCATCGCCCTCCACGAGCGCGAACTGGTCTGTCTCACTGCGGCGGGGCGGGCGATCCGCAATCAGCCGGGCATCCTCGCGAAACTCTCGACGGCGCTGGCCGACGAGGGAATCAACGTCGAGACGGTCTCGTCGGGCATGGATTCTATCTCCTTCTACGTCGACCAGTCCCGCGCCGAGGAGGCCGAGGCTCTGCTCCACGACGAGGTCGTCGACGACGAGGCCCTCTCCTCGATCACGCTCGAGGAAGGCATCGGCGTCATCCGGGTCACCGGCGGCGACCTCACGAGCCAGCGCGACGCCGTCAAGCAGGTCATCGACCCCCTCGCAGGAGGACACATCTACGTCCACGACGTCATCACGAGCGCCACCTCCGTATCCGTGTTCGTCCCCTGGAACGACCGCGAGAACGCACTCGAACGCATCCAGGACGTGTTCTGACCGCCGGTCACCGCCCGTCCCGGAGACGTGTGCCGACGCTGTCGGGGAGGTCCTCGTCCCCGACCGCTTCGACCACCCGATCGATGTCGTATTCGACGCGACGCTCGGAGACCGACAGCGAGTCGAGGTCGAGCACTGCGTACGCGGCCCGTGGGTCGCCGTCCCGCGGTTGCCCGACGCTCCCGGGGTTCATCACCACGCCCTCGTCGTAGACTTCGTGGTGCTGGACGTGGGTGTGGCCCATCACGAGGACGTCCGCCGCGCCGAGCAGGCGCGGGCCGAACTCCGCGGGATAGGTGTAGCGGTCGGGGTCGGCGGGGTGGCCGTGGACGAGTCTGACGCGGTCCTCACAGGCCAGTCGCTCGTCCGGGAGCCCCGCGAGCCACTCGATGTGGTTCTGGGCGAGGGTCTCGCGGGCGTGACGGACGCCGGCCCCGGCCATGCTGTTGAACCCGAAACGCGTCTCGCTGGCGACGGCGCGGTCGTGGTTGCCCATGACCGTCGGGACGCCGCGGTCGCGGATCGTCTCGACGCACTCCGCGTGCCAGGGGTTGTATCCCACGACGTCGCCAGCACAGATCAGCGCGTCCACGTCGGGCATGTCCCCCAGGACCGCGTCGAGTGCCACCCTGTTCCCGTGCACGTCCGAGATGACGCCGACTTGCATACTACCTGGTCGGGTGGCGACCGTCTTATACTGTCGGCTATACCTTCGTGAAGATATTCCGCACCCCGGGGTGCCGATACTGCTCACGGGCTTATAGCCGACAGTATTAATTCGGGAGCTTTCCGTCGGAGTCCGGTATCGCTACGGCGCGCCGACCGACTCACCCGAGGACCTTCCGCATCTCGAGGACCGGAACCTCGACGTCCTCGTACTCGACTGTCTGCTCGATCACGCGGGTGTAGCCGAGAGTCCTGTAGAAGGCGACCGCGTTCAGCGAAGCCCAGAGCCCGAGTGACTCGACGCCCGCCCCTCGCGCGGCGGCCTCCAGTCGCTCGTAGAGACGCGTTCCGACGCCCTCGCGGGCGACCGAGGGGTGGACGTACATCCCGGTGAGTTCCCCGTCGGCTGGGCCCGCGAAGTAGTCACCGGCGTCGGACGTCATCCAGCCGACCGCCGCGACCTCCCGGTCGGACTCGGCGACGAGGACGTGTGCGTCCGCGGCGTCGATCGGGTACAGGTCCGGCCCGACCGCGTCGGCCCAGGCCGAAATCTGTACCGGGGCGTACCGGGCCTCGTCGACCGCTTCGATCGACCGTCTGGTGAGGGCACAGAGCCGATCGACGTCCTCGCTCGTGGCTTCTCGGATGTCGACGTTCATGCGTCTCCCACCCGTTCGGCGGGGCGCTGTGCGTATTACCGTTCTGCTGGGACAGAGCGGCCCGCCGCGCGGGATCTGGCGGTTCCCGACGGTGCGGGCGACAGTCGTCGCGTCGGTACCGCCGTGGTTCCGCTGTGGCCCCACAGAACAGCCGGGCCAGGCACCTCGCTGGATTTTTCATCTCCGGTGCGAACGTAGGGATAGATGAGCGCGGACGAGAACCTGGAGTCGATTCCCGGGGTGGGCGAGAAGACAGCGGCGGCCCTCTCGGAACTGGACGACCCCGGGCGGGCACTCGAAACGGGGGACGTCGCGACGCTCGCGCGCGCGCCAGGCGTCAGCGAGGGGCGGGCCGCCCGCATCGCCCGCGCGGCCATCCGCGAACGCCACGACGACCCCGGAGGGTTCGCGGCGACGCCGCGGGCCCGCGAGATCTACCGGGCGGCTCTCTCCGTGCTCCAGGAGCGGACGGTCACCGACTACGCCGGGAAGCGACTGGAGACGCTGTATCCCAGCGGCGTCGAGTCACGGATCCGGGAGGTCCGCGAGTTCGCCGGGCGAGCGATCGAGCGCGAACCCGACCAGGACCTGGCGGCGGCACTCGCCGACGTCGAGCCCCTGGCGGAGCCCTCGGAGGTGCGGGTCCGGGACCGGTGTCTCGCGACCCGGGACGCCGAAACCTACGCCGAGGCCCGCGAGGCCGTCCCGGAGGTCAGCGTCGAGGTGGTCGACGACACCAGGCAACTCGCCGAACTCGCCCGTGGCTACGCGACGGTCGTCGCACTCGACGGCTCGTTCGCCGGCGTGGACGTTGAGGGCGACGTCCGTGTCGAACCCGACGCGCTGTCGGACCCCGTCGAAATCGTGCCCGAGCGCGTCCTCTCGTTTTTCGCGGCCAACCGCGACCGCGTTCGTGCCGCCGCCGAGGTCCACCGGATCGCCGACATGGACCCGCCCTGTGACCTCGACGTCCTCGAAGACTCCCTGGAGACGCTCGGCCCCGACGGATCGGTCCGTGGCGACGCCGAACTCGACCGGCTCTCGACGGCCGTCGATGATCTCGACGCGGCCGTCTCGGAGGCCGAACGCGTCGCCAACGACCGCCTCAGGGCGGCCATCGAACAGCGGGACGTCACCATCGAGGGGACCGACCTGCTCTCGCTGGTCGAACGCGGCGCCGGCGTCGACTCGCTGCTCGAACGCGAACTCGCGGACGAGTACGCCGACGCCGTCGGGGCAGCCCGCGACGCCCTCGTCGAGACACTGGGGTTGCGTGACACCGCCGACATCGCCCGCCGGGCGTTCGGCGACGAGCCGACCTATCCGGTCGAGCACCGCGAGAGTCCCGTGGCCCGACTGCGCGAGGAACTGACGACGGCGCGGGACCGCCGGGCCGCCCGCCGCAAGCGTTCGCTCGCGCGGGACCTCGCCGACCTGCGCACCGACGCTGCCACGCTCGTCGACGCCGCGCTCGAACGGGACGTCGAACTCGCAATCGCACGCTTCGCCGACGATTTCGACTGTGTGCTGCCCGACATCGGCGGCGACGGGTTCGCGATCGAGGGCGGCCGGTCGCCGCTCCTGGACGTTCCCTTCGCCGACGTCGAGCCCGTCGACTACGGCGTCGAGGGCGTGACCCTGCTGACCGGCGTCAACAGCGGTGGCAAGACCTCGACGCTGGACCTGGTGGCGCTGGTCGCAACGCTCGCGCACATGGGCCTGCCGGTGCCCGCCGACAGCGCCCGCGTCGGGCCCGTGGCGGAACTGCACTACCACGCCAAGACCCAGGGGACGCTGGACGCGGGGGCCTTCGAGTCGACGCTCCGGGAGTTCGGTGACCTCGTGGCCGGTCTCGACGACCGGGCGGCACTGGTGCTGGTCGACGAACTCGAGAGCATCACCGAGCCGGGCGCGAGCGCGAACATCATGGCCGGACTCCTCGAAGCCCTCGACGTCCGGGACGCGACGGCGGTGTTCGTCTCCCACCTCGCCCGGGAGATCCGCGAGGCCGCCGACCGCTCGATCGCCGTCGACGGGATCGAGGCCGAGGGACTGGTCGACGGCGAGTTGCGACTCGACCGCTCGCCGGTGAAGGGACGGCTCGCGCGCTCGACGCCGGAACTCATCGTCGAGAAACTAGCCTCCGACGGGAACGGCGACGACGGCGAGCAGACGTTCTACGCCTCGTTGCTGGAGAAGTTCTGATTCGAAGCGTTCGACCGGACTTCCGTTCGTTGACGACAGATTTAATACACGATATGATACCATGAGGAAACGTGCGACAGAGTACCCACAGACAGACGGGAGGTACCGATGCCGGATAGACACGGGCCGTATCGGCAGACGCGATTCCTCCTGGAGATCGACGGTATCGCGCAGGCCGGGTTCAGCCGGTGTCGGATCCCGGCCAACGGGACGGACGTCATCGAGTACCGCGAGGGGAACGACCCACCGACGCCCCGGAAGCTATGGAACCTGAACGAGCACGGGCGACTCGTTCTGACGACCGGCGTCACGGACGACTCCATCGCGCTCTACGAGTGGCGACAACTGGTCGAACAGGGGAAAGCCGACGAGGCACGTCGGCCCATCGCCGTCGTCGTTCTCGACGAGGAGGGTTCACCGGGGCCTCGGTGGGAGTTCAGGAACGCGTGGCCGGCCGTCTACGAGGCGCCGGACCTCGACGCGACAGGCAACGAGGTGGCAGTCGAACGCCTCGAAATCGTTCATGAAGGGATGGAACGGACCGCGTGAGACGCCGGGACGGGGGTGCTGATCCGTGTCGTCCGACGAGCGGACCGATCCGTACCCGAACCACCGGTTCGAGGTCGACATCGAGTCGGACGCGGTCCCGGTCACGGGGTTCAGTGAAGTGCGTGGCCTCTCGCTGTCCGTCGAGGGTGAGGACGACCACGCACACGAACCGCAGGGATGGGCAGGGGTACTCGAGAGGGACGCGACCTGGGGAGGCGGGCCAGCCGCCGGCTCCGCTACGACGGGACAGCGTCCCACGGACTCGCCGCCACTCGAACTCCGGCGTGGCGTTACCGGCGACGGGGCGCTGTGGGGCTGGTTCCGGCGGTGGATCGACGGGGTGGCGGACCCGGCCGACGCCCGGGTGATCCTGCTGGACAGCACGGGCACTCCGGGCCGTGTCTGGGTTTGCAAGCGAGCGCGGCCGGTCCGGTGGAGCGGTCCGACGCTGTCTGCCGCCGAGCCGGGGATCGCAACGGAAACGTACGAACTGGCCCACGAGGGCGTCGAGGCCCAAGAACCGGAGGAGGGATGAGTTCGCTCGCCCGGATCTACGACATCGGCGAGGAACGGGCCGACCGCCTCGCGGACCTCGGGTTCGAGTCGGTCCGCGACGTCGCGAGCGCGGACGTCGAGACGCTGACCACGCTCGATGGCGTCGGCCGCTCCCGCGCGGAGAAGATCCGCTACTCTGCCCGGCAACTCCTCGACGACACCGATGACCCCGACGACCACAGTCCCGGGACTCCCGGCGGCGAACGACAGGAGTACGTGACGACCCGGGACGTGGCTGCCGGGGACGTCCTCGTTCTCGTGTCTGGCGGTGCCCTCGTGACGGGCGTGGGCGAGACCGAACACCGGGAGGTGATCGACGCCGGGATAGTGTCGCTGCCGGGCGAGACCTTCCTCAGGGGGGAGAAGCTGGCGCCGGCGGGCGGGGACGCGAGTCTGGCGCTGGACGCGACGGTCGTCTGTTTTCCCGCAAACCGGGTGGCGGTCGACGCACCCGCACTCTACGAGGCGATTGTGACCCTGGACGCGGGCGGAGAATCTCCGTTGTTCCCGGACGAGGCGTTTCTCGGTTGTACCGCCACCGCTGTCGACGGCGAGACGTTGCTCGGCCTCGATCCCGGGGTCGAACCGGACGTCGTGACGCTCCTGAGACACGGGACGGTATTCGCCGAGGGCCGTCTGTTCGACTTCGAAAACCCCCACGAGGTGTCGCTGTTGCAGTCCGGAGGTGTCTACGTCTCCGGCGACGCAGTCCTTCCGGAGGGTGCCGTCCTCTCCGAGGGAGCCGTCGTCCGCGAAGCGACCGCAATTCCGGAACCGTCGCTGTTCGATACCGGCGTCGTTCCGGTCGACGGGACGGCCCTGTTCGAACGCGCGCGCCGCGAGCAGGCAACTCCGCAGACGCGGTCGCTCTTGGGCCGGTGTGGGTGTCTCCTGCCGCCCGGATCGACACTCCAGGTGCCCAATACCTTCACAGAGATGTAGCCGACAGTAGGACGCCACCGGGCTTCGTTACCGACGCCACACCTTTTTCAACAGGCTGTGAGAAATCGGCGTATGTCCGTCGACATTTCGGCCGCCCTCGAAGGTGGATACGAACGCACGGTCGCACCGACTGGCCTGCAGTTCGCCGTGATATTCTACGTCATCTCGCTGTTGAGCGCGCTGTTCTCGGTCGACGCCGAGCCGGTCCCGACCGATTCGATTCCCGGCGGGGACGTCGCCCCGGGGGCGGGAGGCGTGCCAGCCGGACCGTCGCTTGGTCTCCCGCCGGGCGTGGCGGGCGTCGTCTCGTTGCTCCTCGGGATTGTCTCGTTGGTCGTCACGATCGCCGCGATACGGACCTTCGTCGCCGGCGAGACCGAGACGATCCCCCGCGAGTTCGCCAGGCGGGACATCGCCTGGACCGGGGTGAACTTCGTCGTCGGGGGCGTCGTGTTCGGAATCGCCGTGGCGATCGGGTTCGTCCTGCTCGTCATTCCAGGGCTGTTCCTGCTCGTGAGCCTCTTTTTCTGGACAGTCTTCGTCGCCGTTGAGGACGAGAACTTCGTCGAGGGGCTCCAGTCCAGCTGGGAACTGACCGGCGGCCACCGCCTCGTGTTGTTTGCCCTCGGCGTCGTCGTCGCGGTCGTCGGGTTCGTCGTGAGTCTCGTCTTCGGGATTCCCGCGTTTTTCCTCCCCGACGTTCTCGGATTCCTCCTCAACGAGGTCGGCTCGGCACTCCTCACTGTCTTTTTCCTGGCCACCGCCGCGGAGGCCTACATCCAGCTCGTCGCGGGGGACGAGGCCGAACAGGCGACCGCCGAAACCGCCCCCTGACACGGACTGCTGTAACTGTTTGACCGATTTCGTGACTCGCTACACCCCAGTACGCTTAAGTGTCGCCGAAAGCTCGGTGAAAGTAATGACAGACGACCCCGAGGAGGGGATGCTGTCCTGGGACGAGTCCGTGTTCAGAGACGAGCACGTCTTCGAGATCGACTACGTTCCGGAGACGTTCAAACACCGCGAGACGCAGATGGAGAGCCTGAAGTACGCCCTCCGGCCGGCGGTACGGGGCTCGCGGCCGCTGAACGTCATGGCCCAGGGGCCGCCGGGCACCGGGAAGACGACCGCGGTCCAGATCATGTTCGACGAACTGCAGGCCCAGACAGACGTACAGACAGTCCGGGTCAACTGCCAGGTCAACTCCACGCGGTACTCGGTGTTCTCGCGGCTGTTCGAGGGCGTCTTCGACTACGAGCCCCCCTCGTCGGGCATCTCGTTCAAGAAACTGTTCTCGCAGGTGACCGACCGGCTCGTCGACGAAGACCGGGTCCTCGTGGTCGCACTGGACGACGTCAACTACCTCTTTTACGACTCGGAGGCGTCCGACGCGCTGTACTCGCTGTTGCGCGCCCACGAGGAACAGGGCGGAGCCAAGATCGGCGTCATCGTCGTCTCCTCGGACCTGGAACTGGACATGATCGAGGCGCTGGACGGGCGCGTCCAGAGCGTCTTCCGGCCCGAAGAGGTCTACTTCCCGAAGTACGACCAGCCCGAGATTGTCGAGATTCTCCAGGAACGCGTCGAGCGGGGGTTTCACGACGGGGTCATCGACGCGCCCGTGCTGGACCGCGTGGCCGCACTCACAGCCGATCAGGGTGGCGATCTGCGGGTCGGCATCGACCTCCTGCGTCGGGCCGGCCTCAAAGCGGAGATGCGCGCCTCCCGGACCGTCGAACGACAGGACGTCGAGGCGGCCTACGACACCTCCAAGTACGTCCACCTCTCGCGCCGGCTGCAGGGCCTGTCCGACTCCGAGACGGCACTCGTCGAGGTCGTCGCCGACCACGACGGCCAGCGGGCCGGCGACATCTACGACGCGTTCAACGACCACACCGGCCTCGGGTACACCCGCTACTCGGAGATCATCAACAAACTCGACCAGCTCGGGATCATCGACGCCGCCTACGTCGACGTCGAGGGCCGGGGCCGCTCGCGCGAACTCACGCTGAACTACGACCCCGAGGCCGTCCTGGATCGGCTCTGAGCGCCAGGCCGGACCCACCGGACCACCCGTGTGTCGGGCCGTCGGGTTCGAGTCCGTATCGGTGACCTGCCCCCGCGGTTTTATGAGCGTACGCGACCACCTGGAACCGAGGGATAGCATGCCCGGTGGCACACCACAGACACTCACCCCGTTTCGCTGGCGCGCACAGAACCTGTATCCGGACACCGAAATCGTCTCCCGGACACACGCAGGAATCGAGCGGTACGACTACGCGCGGTACGGCGAGCGGACGGCACAACTCGCCCACGCGCTCGACGACGCGGGCTACGGCGACGGCGAGCGGCTCGGCACCTTCTGCTGGAATCACCACCGCCACTTCGAGACGTACTTCGGCGTGCCGGGAATCGGCGCCCAGCTCCACACCATCAACCCGCTGTTGCCCGACGGCCACGTACAGCACATCGTCGAGAGCGCCGCCGACCGGGCCATCTTCGTCGACCGGTCGTTTCTCCCCAAACTCGAGAGCGCCCGCGCCGACGACCCGGAGGCTTTCGGGTCCGTCGAACGGTACGTCGTGATGGGCCAGGAGGTCCCCGAGACGGACCTCGACCCCGTCGTCGCCTACGAGGCGTTCCTCGACGGGCACCCCACGAGCTACGACTGGCCGCAACTCGACAGCGACCGGCCCGCGGGGATGTGCTACACCTCGGGGACGACCGGCAAACCGAAAGGCGTCGAGTACACCCAGCAGATGCTGTGGGGTCACACGATGGGGATGCTCTCGCCCCAGGGCATCCCGATGGCCGACGACGACGTCGTGATGCCCGTCGTGCCGATGTTCCACGTCAACGCCTGGGGAATCCCCTTCGCCGCCACGGCCGGCGGATCCAAGCACGTCTACCCCGGGCCACAGCCCGACCCCGGAGACCTCGCGGCCCTCATCGAGACCGAGGGCGTGACCATCACCGCCGGCGTCCCGACGGTCTGGCTGGGCCTGATGGAACACATGGAGGACACGGCAGTCGACCTCTCGTCGCTCGAGGCGGTGGTCGTAGGCGGCAGCGCCGCGCCGGAGGCGATGATCCGCTTTTTCGACGACCACGGCGTCGAACTGCTCCACGCGTGGGGGATGACCGAAACCTCGCCCATCGGCTCGGTGTCACACGTCAAGGCCGACCTCCAGACGGCCGACTACGGGACCCAACTGGGCAAACGGACCAAGCAGGGGCTCGTCCTGCCGGGTCTGGAGTTCCGGGTCGTCGACGACAGTGGCGAGGAAGTCGCCTGGAACGGCGAGGACTTCGGCGAACTCCAGATCCGCGGGCCCTGGGTCACGAACGAGTACTTCAATCGCCCGGAGGCCAACGAACAGGAGTTCGAGGACGGCTACCTCAGGACGGGCGACATCGTGACCGTCGACGCGGACGGCTACATCAAGGTCGTCGACCGGACGAAAGACGTCATCAAGAGCGGTGGCGAGTGGATCTCCTCGGTCGAACTCGAGAACGCGATCATGGCCCACGACGCCGTCTCCGAGGCGGCCGTCGTCGGCGTTCCCCACGAGCGCTGGCAGGAACGGCCCCTGGCGCTCGTGGTTCCGACCGGGGATACCGACGAGGCCACTCTCGAGGCGGACATCGAAGCACACCTCCGCGAGGAGTACCCCGACTGGTGGCTCCCCGACAACGTCGTTCCCATCGAGGAGGTCCCGAAGACCGCCACCGGCAAGTTCAACAAGAAAGTCCTGCGCGAGGAGTACGCCGACGAGTCGCTGGTCGAGGGCCGCATTCCCGAGGAGGCCGCTCCCGACCAGGACTGATATACTGTCGGCTATAACTTCGTGAAGATATTCCCCACCCCGGGGTGCCGATACTGCTCACGGGCTTATAGCCGACAGTATAAAACAGCCGTCTCACCTGCTCAGGAACCCCGACAGGTAGCCGCCGTCGTCGTCGGTCTCCTCGCTGGCTCCGCTCTCGCTGACCCACGCCGGGTCGTAGGCCTGCTGGACGTCGTCGGGGTCGGCGTCCTCGAAGAATACGTCCCCGAGGGTGTCCGTCAGTTGTCGGTACGCTTCGGCAGCGTCGCTGTCCGGCGCAGTGAGAACGAGCGGTTCGTCGCCGGCAGCCTCGTCGGCCGGGATCACTCCGAGAAGCGGGACGTCGAATCTGGATCGGACCAGTTCGACGTCGGCGTCCCGTCTGGCACCCGTCAGAAGCGAGCCGACGATCTTCCCGTCGACCCTGGACGCGAACGCTGCCGTCTTCTCGGCGTCTCTGATGGCGGCCTCGTCGGGCGTAACCACGAGCACGATACCGTCGGCCAGGCCCAGGGGCACTGTCGTCTCGTGGGACAGTCCCGAGCCAGTGTCGACCACGACGACGTCGTGGGTGCTCGCGAGTTTCTCGATCACCGACCGGAGTTTCGCGGGGTCGGCCTCGGCAAGGGCTGCCAGGTTCCGGGCGCCGGGGACGATCCGCAACCCATCTCTGAGGTGGGTCAGTGCGTCGCCGACGGTGGCCTCGCCGGCGAGGACGTCGTGGACGCTGTGCTCGAAGTCGGTGCCCAGTGTCCCCGCCAGGTTGGCCATTGCGAGGTCGGCGTCGACGACCACGGCGTCGTGGGCTGTCGAGACGAAGGCCGCCCCGATGTTTATTGCCGTCGTCGTCTTCCCGACACCGCCCTTGCCGCTGGCGACTGCACAAACGTATCCAGTCATTGCGTCGGAAATAATCTATCCATGTCAGTTCCGCTCCAGGAACTCTGGTCGCTCGACGACCGCCGTGCTGTCCCGGTCGGCCCGCTCGAGTGCGGCGATACGGTCGACGGCGTCGGGCAGGCCCCGCCCCCCGGTGGGTGCGTCGTCGCCGGTGGCGGTCTCTCCCTCGACCAGGTCGGCCCAGACGGCCACAGCCCTCTCGTCCGCCCGCGTGTCGACCGCGCGGGCCTCGTGTTTGCCTTCGTCGAACGACAGTTCCACCATGCTCTGGTCGTAGGCGGTCTCCATCTCGGCGCGGATCGCCTCGAGTTCCCCAGGCTGGTGTTCGCCGATCGTCGAAGCCACGCCGAGGGCGTAGGCGCGCTCGATGGCCTCTGCCCTGTCGAGGGCGACCCAGTCGGTGCCGTAGGCCCGCTCGTACCGGTTCATGTCTGGACTTTGCTGTCGGCGTGGACACCCAGCCCCCGGTCGGAGAAACTGATCTCGCGGATGTCACAGTCGATGGCCGTCCCGCGCATCTTGATGACCTGGACGCCCCGCGTCATCCCGCTCGAATCCAGGAAGTTGTGAAAGAAGACGACGCCGTGGGCCAGGTAGTGTTCGTCGGCGTAGGAGGTCGGATCGGTCATCTCCGAGATGAGGAGGATCGTCGTGTTGGTCTGTTTCAGCGCCGAGAGAAAGCCCGTGATCTCCTCGGACTGGTCCGAGAAGAAGTGCTGGAGGAGCATCGTCGAGTCGATGACGACCCGTTCGACCTCCTTGGACTCGATGAACGCGACCAGGCGGTTCGTGAGGCCGCCGTCGGTGCCGAACTGCGTGATGGTCCGCTTGCCCGCGTCGGTCATGAGGTTGAGAAACTGGACCGAATCGGACTGCACGGCCCGCTCGAACCCGAACTCGTAGCCGGACATGTCCTGGAGCAGTTCCTCCTTCGTCTCGTGCATCGTCACGTACAGACACGGCGACCCCTCCTTGGCGCCCCGGGTGACGAACTGCGAACAGAAGGTCGTCTTCCCGCTCCCTGGCGGCCCCGAAACCACGTACAGGCGGTCCGCCAGCAGTCCACCTTCCACGAGATCGTCGAACCCCGGAACACCCGTCGAGAGACGCATAGGTACACCATTCCTGCCGTCCGATTTAGGTGTTTGCGCCCGGTTATCAGATTTGATACTCAGGCTGCCGGCGGTCAGTCCCCGTGACGGCCGTCGAGTCCGTCCCGAGTCGCCGCGGCGAACGCGAGTAGCCGCCGGGCCGCGGAATCGTCGAACCGGAGCGGCCGGCGCCACCAGGGACCGCGCCCGGAGTCCGCCGACAGTTCCGTCACCAGGGCGTTCGCCTCGGTCCCGCCGGCCGGCCGGCTCAGCGGGACACACCGCTCGTAGAGGCGTGACTCGTCGGGGTCGCCCAGCAGGAACACCCGGGCGTCGACCGGGTCGCGTCTGACGTGGGCGTTGTTCGCGAAGGGTGCCCGCTCGGCCGGCGACAGCGCGTCGTACTCCTCGCCAGTCACCGGCTCCCGGGCGAGCCGGAAGTGGCCGACGAGGAAGGCCCCCCACTCCGGCGGGAGCCACGACCCCGGCAGCGGCGCGCGGTCCGTTCTCGAGCGCACCGAGAGTGTCGCGTAGAAGAGGACGTAATCGCCCGCCGACAGGCCAGCCAGCGGGCCGGCCTTGACGCCGTGTTCGTCGCCGTAGGTGTACCGCTCACAGCAGGGGTACTCCGGGAACTCCGGGTCCAGGTGGACCGGCGTGTCGTGCAGGTCGGCGGGGATCGAGGCGTCCAGGTGAGGCGCGAGGTCGCCGTAGGTGGGCCCGTCGGCGACGGGTTCGGATTCGGGGATCGGGAGGAACTCGAACCGTCCGTCGGGAAAGACCGGCCCGCGGAACCCCGGTTCGTTGGTGTTGGCGCCGACGTTGATCGCGATGGCCCGCATCCGTCAGAGTGGCTGTACGCACCGCCGACAGTACGTGAACACGGCGTTCCGTTCGTTGCGCGCGCCACAGTGCGTGCAGTGGACTCCCTCCGTGGCTCCCTCCGGGGATCTGTCCTCGCGGGTGGACTGGACGGCAGACTCCCCGAACTGCCTCCCGGTGTCGGTCCGGGCGCCGGGTTTGCCGGTCGACCGGTCCTCGGAGGTCTCACCCCGGAAGTACCGGTACAGTGCCACCTGGAGCAGGGCGAACCCGACCAGAGAGGCCACGAGCCAGACCCACGGCTCCATGCGTCGTGCTATGGTACCACACCACTTGGATCTTCGGTCGCCAGTCCGGAGGCTGGTCCGGAGGGAAACACTGAATGGACCGCTGACGGTGGACGTAGACATGTCCGGATCGACGCGGCGGATCGACCTGGCCTCGGAGCTTGTCGCCGGATTCGTCGCCGGACTGCTCGCGGCGTTTTTCCTGCTCACGTTCGTCTCGGTGTTTTTCACACAGGTCTTCTCGAGTGGTCTCCTCGGGCGTGTCGTCGGTGTGCTGGGATACCTGAACCCAACTGGAGCCACGTTCGGGAGACTCCTCGTCCTCGTCGGCGGTGGGCTGGGTGCCTACTGGCGGTACGTCTTCGCGACGCGCCGGAGTGAGACGGGCGATCGGGAGACCCGACCGTGATCAGGCGTCGGGCGGCGAGAGATCGCGGCCGAACTCGTCGAAGACGTCGAGATTGTCCGGGGTCTCGTACTCGAAGCGCCGCTCGTCCCGGCGGTCGACGTTGGCGTCCTCGAGGGGTTCGGCGACGGACTCCCAGCCGTCCTTGATCGCGATGGACTTCGCGGGTGTGCCGGCGGCGATGTGGTGGGCGGGGACGTCCTTCCCGGCGATGGACTTGGCCGCGAGGATGGCGTTCCGCCCGACGCGCACGCCGGCCCGGACCATCGAGTCGTAGGTGACGCGGGCGTCGTCCTCGATGATGGTCTGGAAGTTAGTGATGTCGGTCTGGTCGACGATGTCGTGGTCGTGGCTGTAGACGTGTGCGTCGTCGGAGATGGAGACGCGGTCGCCGATGGTCAGCTTCCCGCGGTCGTCCAGGTGGACATCGTCGTGGATGACCACGTTGTCCCCGACAGAGATGTTGTGTCCGTAGGTGAGCGTGATCCCCTTGAAAAAGCGGCAGTTGTCGCCACACTCCTCGAAGAGGTGTTTCGCGAGCATCTGTCGGAAGCGCAGCGCGAAGGCGATGTTGTCTGCCATCGGCGTCGCGTCGAACTGCCGCCAGAGCCACTGGAGGTACTTCGACCGCTCGTACTCGGCTTCCATCGACTCGACCTCCGCGTAGTACTCGCTTTCCAGTGTCGAATTACACGGGTCGTACCCCTGGAGGCGGACCCGCTCTGCTGCCGAGACGTCGCCGCCGGACTGCCAGTGTTCGTACGCATTGCGGTCCCCGTGCAGGTCCACGAGGACGTCCTCGACCACGTCGCAGATGTCCTCGTCGCTGGAGAGTCGCTGGTCGACCTCCTCCAGAAAGTCACCCAGTCCCTTCTCGGCAGCCGGGGGCAGTGTCACGTGGCGCTTCGTCATACTGACCCATTGCCAACCCGCGCTCATAGTGGTTTCCGTTACCCGCGTGTAACCCGGGAGACGCAGATCAGTCCGTCCCGCCTCGGGTCCCGACCCGGTCGCCGGTATCTGGATCACGACAGTTCGTCGGCGATGACCGACCGCCGGGCGGCAATCTCCTCGGCGTCGGCCGACAGCGACACGCCGTCGGCGGACAGTTCGAGCCGCCCCGAGTCAGTCGCCTTTCCAACGCCGGCCACCGGCGCGACCCCGTCGAACGCCGCCCAGACTCCGCCCGGATCGGTCGTCTCGATCACGACGCGTCCTGGCTGTTCGTGGAAGAGCAGGCCGGCCGCCGTGTCTCCACCTCGGAGAGCCACGTTCGCGCCTGCGTCCGGGCGGACCATCTCGGCCAGCGCGACCGCCAGGCCGCCGTGGCTGACGTCGTGGGTGGCGAGCGTCGTGTCGCGGTCCGCGACGGCCGCCAGCGTCTCGACCAGGCCATCCGGATTCCCGGGCAGCGCCGGGAACCGGTCGCCGCCGCCGGACTGTGCGAGGTACTCCGAACCCCCCAGACGGGCGTCGGCCTCGCCCGCGAGCGCCAGGTCGCCGACCAGAAGCAGGTCGCCCTCGCCGGCCAGGGAGAGAGGCGGTGCGTCGGGGCCG
This sequence comes from uncultured Halobacteriales archaeon, assembly GCA_964471665.1. Classification (GTDB taxonomy): domain Archaea; phylum Halobacteriota; class Halobacteria; order Halobacteriales; family Haloarculaceae; genus SW-9-67-25. The sequence goes on from CAYYHG010000019.1 coordinate 19,753, forward strand.
GCTCTCGTGCCCACGAGCGCGAGCGTGGGGGTCGGTGGGATGGGGCCCGCGGGCGAGTCGTTGTACAGCGAGACGTTCCCGCCGACGACCGGCGCGTCGAGGGTCGCACACATGTCCGCCAGTCCGTCGACGACGGCCGCGAAGCTGCCGTAGACGTCGGGTTTCTCTGGATTGCCCCCGTTCAGGCAGTCGACGGCCGCCAGCGGCGTCGCACCCTTCGCCGCGAGGTTCGTCGCGTTCTCCAGGGCGACGGCGCGGGCCCCCTCGTAGGGAGCGGTGTCGGTCCAGTTCGGGTCCGCGCCGGCGGAGATGGCGAGTCCGAGTCCGGAATCGCGGCCGTCGCCGTCGGATCCGGCTGTGGCGCTCCCCCCGGTGGTCGCCTCCCGGATCGCGAGAACGGCGGCGTCGTCGCCGGGCCGGCGGGCGGTCCGGAGCCCTACTTCGTGATCGTACTGGCGGTAGATCCACCGCTTCGAGGCGGTGTTCGGGCTGGCGAGGACGGCCTCGAAGGCCTCCCGGAGGTCGACGTCGGGCAGGTCGCGGTCGGGCTGGTCTGGTTCCTCGGCGGACAGGTCGCGGGGCGGCGCGCCCTCGCTCAGGAAGTGTGCGTCACAGTCGACGACTGTCTCCGGGGCCTGCGACTCGCTTCCCTCGAAGGTACAGACGTAGTTGCCCTCGGTGACCTCGCCGACGACCGAGCAGCCGAGGTCGTACCGGTCGGCGATCGCACACACCCTGTCGACGTCCTCCGGACGGACCTCGTAGACCATCCGCTCCTGTGACTCGGCGAGCAGAATCTCCAGGGCGTTCATGTTCGGCTCGCGCTGGTGGACGCGGTCGAGTTCGACGTGCGCGCCGAGTCCGCCCTTGGCGACCAGTTCCGAGGTGGCTCCACCCAGGCCAGCAGCGCCGAGGTCACGCACAGACGCCACCAGCCCCTCGTCGACGAGCGCCTCGTTGGCCTCGATGAGTAGCTTCTCCGTGTAGGGATCACCCACCTGGACAGCCGGCCGGTCCTCGGTCTCGGCGTCCGCAGAGAGGTCCTCGCTGGCGAAGGCGGCCCCGCCGAGACCGTCCCGCCCCGTTGCGTTCCCCACGAGGACGAGTTTGTTGCCCGGCGTCTGAGCCTCGGCGGTGACCAGCCGGTCCGGGTCGTCGATCAGGCCGACGCAGGCGACGTTGACGAGGGGATTGCCCTCGTAGCCGTCGTGGAAAGCGGCGCTGCCGGCGACGGTGGGGACACCGATGCAGTTGCCGTAGTGGCTGATGCCCTCGACGACGCCCTCGAAGAGGTACCGGGAGTGATCCCGGTCGAAACCGCCGAAGTAGAGACAGTCCGCGAGTGCGATGGGGTAGGCACCCATCGACATCGTGTCCCGGACGATCCCGCCCACGCCGGTGGCGGCGCCGTCGAACGGATCCACGTACGAGGGGTGGTTGTGACTCTCGATACCCAGCGTGATGTACGTCTCCCCCGCGTCGCTACCCGTGTCGCTCTCGCCGGTCCCGTCGTCGGGCAGCGCAACCACGGCGGCGTCGTCACCGGGACCGACGACCACCTGCTCGCCCGCGGAGTCGAACGCCGAGAGCAGCCGCCGGGAGGAGCGGTACGCGCAGTGTTCGCTCCAGAGGTTCTCGAAGAGTGCGGCCTCCGCGGCGGTGGGCTCGCGGCCCAGCTGTTCGACGACCAGCTCGCGATCCCCGTCTGTCAGGGCCATTACCGCCTTCTTGCCACAGACGGCTGAAAGTGCTTTCCATGCGACACCCTCGAGGAGGTACCGATCGAGCCCGACACCGGCGCCGGACGCGGGTCGCAACCGTTAGGCAACTGGGGGCCGAGCGGGGTGCATGGACGAGAGACCGCTCGGTTCGACAGGTCACGGGGTCACGAAGGTCGGCGTGGGCACCTGGAACATCGGCGGCGACTGGGGCGCGGTGACCGGCGAGGAGGGCCGCGAGGCGGTCCGGGAGGCCTGCGACGAGTACGTCCGCGAGCACGTCCACCACCACTGGTAACACCACCGACCGTGACTGGGATGTTCGGGACGGCGTGTCGGTATCCGGTGGCGACGAGCGAGGCCCGCGACGCCCTCGCGGTGGCGTCCGGGCTGGTGCTGGCGACGCTGGTTCTCGTCCGGGTCGGGCGGACACTCTGGCCCGACGTCCTCGCAGTCGTGGCGCTGGGACTCGCCGCAGTGCCTGCGGTGCTGTTTGCGGGGCTGCTCGGATCGATACTCCGGGCCGACGCAGACGACCCCGGGCCGCCACAGATCGGGCTGACCGCACTGCCGGTCCGGGCAGGCCTCACAGTCGTGGCTCTCGCCGGCGTGTACCTCGTGGGACCGACTGTGGTCCTGCTGGGCACCGTCGTGGCGCTCCAGAACGCTGCGTCCGACGGGATGGGCCGGACCGGCGTCGCGGTTGCGGGGACGAGCGCGATGGTGCTGGCCCTGGCGCTGGGATACGCGCTGCCGGCCGCGCTGGCAGCCGGGAGTCAGGACGGGCTCCGTACGGCACTCCGGGTGCGGTCCCTGCCCGGACTGCAGAGCGGGGCGTACTTCGCGGCGTGGGCGGGTGCGGGTGTGCTGGTGGTGCTGGGCTGGACCGCACTCGGCGTGGCCGGAACGGGAACGGTTCTGGCCGTCGCGGCCGCGTTCTGGTTCGCGTACACACACCTCGCTGCCGCGCGACTCGTCCACGAGGGCGTGGCGCGAGCGACCGGCCGGGCGCGAGACCGGTAGCGAGGACGACCCGGGAACGTGTTCACGTCCGGCAGTATCACTCGGGCCCGACTTCGGCGACGTCCTCGCTTTTGACCCGCCGGTTGTGCAGCGCCCGACCGCTACTCCGGTCGAAGACGTGGATCGCCTCCTCGGGGATGTGTGCGACGACCGCCTGGCCGGCCGAGATCTGTCGCATCCCGCCGATGGTGGCCACGAGCGTGTCCGACTCCGTCGTGTCGTCACCGAAGGTCAGATAGACGGTGTTCTCGTCGCCCATCGGCTCGACGACGTCGACGGTCATCCGGAAGTGGTGTGGATCCGTCGCCGACCCGACGAGTTCGATCGCCTCCGGACGGATCCCCAAGACGAGTTGCCGCGTGCCCCCGAAGTCCGCCGCGACCGTCTCGGCGACAGGATACTCGAAGGCGTCGGCCACGAGAGCGCCGTCGCGGTGTTCGACGTCGAAGAAGTTCATCGACGGTTCGCCGAGGAACCCGGCGACAAAGCGGTTGGCGGGCTCGTGGTAACACTCCAGTGGCGTCGCGACCTGCTGGAGGCGACCACCATCGAGAATGGCGATCCGATCGCCCATCGTCATCGCCTCTGTCTGGTCGTGGGTGACATAGACCGTCGTGACGCCCAGATCCTCCTGGAGACGCTGGAGCTCCGTCCGCATCTGGGCGCGGAGTTTGGCGTCGAGGTTCGAGAGGGGTTCGTCCATGAGAAACACCTCCGGGTCGCGGACGATCGCCCGCCCCAGCGCGACGCGTTGCTGCTGGCCACCGGAGAGTTCGGTCGGCTTGCGGTCGAGCAACTCCGGGATGTCGAGCATCGCGGCGGTCTCCTCGACTCGACGGTCGATCTCGTCGGCGGGGAGGTCCGTCGACTCCTCGAGCCCGAACGCCATGTTCCCACGGACCGACATGTGGGGGTACAGCGCGTAGGACTGGAACACCATCGCGATCTCCCGGTCCTGGGACTTGACGTCCTCGATCGACTCGCCGTCGAGCCGGATCGTGCCGCTGGTGACCGTTTCGAGTCCAGCCACCATCCGGAGTGTCGTCGACTTGCCACACCCGGAGGGGCCGACCACGACGACGAACTCGCCGTCGTCGATCGAGACCGAGACCTCGTCGACGGCGACGATCCTGTCGTTGCCGTCCTGGAACACCTTCGTCAGCGAGTCGAGTTCGAGTTCAGCCATGGGTGAGCCTCCACACTGGAGAGGGCAGTTTGCCGTGCATCGACACGCCGGGGACTTGACTCCACCGACACGTCGCCGTCGCCGTCGCCGTCGCCGTCGCCGGGAGACACCGGGCGCCCGGGGCGAACGCTCCGGGCGTCATGTGGCCACCCCCTCGGCGAACTCGTCGCCGAAGGCGATGTAGACGGCAAGCGTCGGCAGCGCAGCCAGGAAGGCCCCGGCCATCCGGAGCGCGAAGTCGGTGCCTTCCTGGGAAGTGCCGAGCCCCGCGAGGATCAACACCACCGGGGCTGCCGCGCTCGACTCCGTGGCCACCAGCACCAGCGTGAACAGCAGGTCGTTCCAGATCTGGGTGAACTGGTAGATGAGCACGACCGCGAACATCGGCGTCGACAGCGGCAGGACGATCCGGCGGTAGACCCGGCGGAGCGAGGCACCGTCCAGGCGTGCGGACTCGATCATCTCCTCGCTCATGTTCTTGTAGTACGACCGGAAGAGGATCGTACAGATGGGGATGCCGTAGGCGACGTGCGTGACGATCAACTCGACGACACCGACGTAGTCGTCGTTGATCCCGAGCGCCCAGACAAAGCCCAGCAGCTCGTCCAGCGGGACGACGTTCGACCAGAACTGGGTCAGCGGAATCAGGACTGCCTGGTAGGGGATGAAGATGCCCGCGACGAACATCGCGATCACAACCGCCTTGTACCGGCCACTCAGGTTGGTCGTCGTGAGTCCGTATGCTGCCAGACTCCCGAACAGCGCCGAGATGATCGTCGCCGGAACCGCGTACAGAACGCTGTTCCCGATCCCACGGATCAACACGTCGAATGCAGTCTGCCACTTCTCGAGCGTGAGGCCCTCGCCGGGTGGTGCGAACGGGGCTGTCTCTGTGACCGCACCCGTGGTCTTCAGCGAGGTGACCAGCCCCGTCTCGATGGGTGTCATGTAGAACGCGATCAGCGCGAGCAGGGTCGCGTACAGCCCCACGCGGCCGGCGTCGACTCCCGCGAGACGGGTACGCAGGCCGGTCTCGCCGGCCGCGGTGCCGCCGTCGGCTCTCGCCGCCGGGGTGGCTCCGTCCCCGTCCCGGTCGCTCATAGGTTCCCCCTGCGGTACTGGTAGACGAGATACGGCCCGATAATCGAGAGGGCCATCGCGAAGAGGAGGATGGCGATGGCAGCCCCGAACGCCCAGTTCTGGTTCGAGTACGCCTCCCGGACCATCTTCGTCGCGAGGATGTCGGCACCGTTGGGCGGACGGAAGTTCGACACCAGCGAGTACAGGAAGTCGAAGGCTTTCAGCGCGAACACCATCAACACGACGGAGGCACTGATCGTCGCTCCCTTCAGCTGGGGGATGATAACCCGCTGGTACATCCTGAGCGTGGACGCGCCGTCGACCTTGGCGGCCTCGTAGTGTTCGGACGGGATCGCGCGCAGGCCCGCGAGGTAGACGACCATCGCGTAGCCGGAGAACTGCCAGACCAGCGCGAAGATCACCGCCCACAGCACGAGCGAGGAGTTCCCGATCCAGTCGATCGGCCCGACGCCGAACACGCCGAGCGTGATGTTGACGACGCCGTTGTTGAAGTTGTACATCCACAGCCAGAACT
>CAYYHG010000020.1:0-25147 GCA_964471665.1 uncultured Halobacteriales archaeon
ACTCCCAGCGGGATACACTCGTCGCCCAGATCCGCGAGGCGCTGATGGAGACGCCTATCATCTACGGATTCCAGGACGCCAACGGGACCAACGTGCGCTTCCAAGAGGTGGACCGAATCTTCTTAGAACGGCGCCTTTACGGGAGCGTCGATCAGCAGACGCTCATGGACACGCTCATAGCTGTCTGGCAGGCGCTCCGGTACCTCGATGATATGTGGCGGGTCATCGAAGCGACGGGAGGCGAGTGATCGACGAGAGGTGCCGACCTCGTGCTGGGAAATTACTGCACATATCGAGGCGCCGCGAAATATATCAGCGCAGCGCGACGGCGTCGGGCTAGGCCACGAGACTACTAGTAAACCTGACTAATTTATTAGGTTTTGTGTAAATATATGCATTTCACAATCTATAATTCTTATGTACATATGCGTATTGGATTGTGAGAATTGATATCTCTGTGTCACTGGGTCCACTCCCAAGCCTGGCCTGTCCAGTGCCCCTCTGTTCTGGCATTCGGTCTACGTGTGTGTTCCCGGGAGATTCTGCTAGACAGAGTGGACTTGGGAAGGTAATAAGCCCGTAAGCAGTATTGGCACCCCGGGGTGCCGAATATCTTCACGAAGTTATAGCCGACAGTATGAGGCGAACGACCGCTCGACGGTCATGTCCCACGACCTGTAGCGAGGGACAATCGGCACACCAATTGTCCCTACGCAGTCCACTCGCGGAGGCTGTGACTCTTGAGAGCCGACACACCCCGACCGATCTGTATGACCTCGAATTGACCAACACGACCAGGACAGGTCTGTGCTATCCGGCGGCGAGTCGAAGACGGGAGCGCATCGATATCGATCGCGGTAAGGGGATGCTGGGTTAGAAAATAGCTGCTCGCCAGCCCCGTTGGCCGGACAGCAAGCGCGGCTTCGGGAGCCACCGACTGTAGTCGTAGCTGGGCGTCTCCGTGTTGGACTGCTCCCGCAAGCCCCTCGACAGGGAACAACGGCTCTGCCTCGTCGTGGTCGATGTATCCTCCCGCGGCGTGGAAATGTCTAAAGCTCATCTTTTATTACTTTATTATTCTTATCAGTTATTATTTGCGGCGAGTCGGTGATGTCTGCTGCCGGGACGCGACACACAATCGCTAAGACCCGCTAGGCAGAAACGCGGACAACCTGCTTGCCGATGTTGTCCCCAGAGAACAGTCCAAGGAACGCGTCGGGCGCATTCTCAAGTCCATCGACGATCGTCTCACGATGGCTGATATCACCGGCCGCGACCCACGTGCTGAGTTGGTCGGTGGCTTGCTCGAATCGGGGTGCGAAGTCACTGACCAGGAGTCCTTCGACTTTGGCACGTGTGGCAATGAGTTGGGGGAGTTTTCGCGGCCCCGTCGGAACTTCTTCAGCGTTGTAGTGTGCGATCTGACCGCAGACGGCGACCCGGGCGTCGAGGTTCAGCTTCGTGAAGACAGCGTCAGTGATTGGACCGCCGACGTTGTCGAAATACACGTCAACGCCACCGGGCGCGGCTTCGTCGAGTGCTGCCCGATAGTCCGCCACGTCTTTGTAATTGAGTGCTGCGTCGAATCCAAGGTCGTCGGTGAGCCACGCGGTTTTCTCGTCTGAGCCCGCAAAGCCAACGACGCGACAGCCATTCAATGTCGCAATCTGTCCGACGACAGAACCGACCGCCCCGGCAGCGCCGGAGACTACGACCGTGTCACCGGGGGTGGGCTCGCCAACGTCGAGCAGTCCGAAGTACGCTGTCCGGCCGGGCATGCCAAGCACACCGAGATACGCAGGGGGATCCGCGACGGTTGGATCGACGGGCGTGACGTTGTCCACGTCAAGCAGGTTGTAGTCTGCCCAGGTTCCGTTACCCGTGACGAGGTCACCAGCCTCGTACGCATCACTCGTGCTTTCGACGACTTCGCCGACAACAGCACCGTTCAGCGTGTCGCCGATCTCCCACGGCTCCGCGTAGGATGCCCTGTCCCGCATGCGGCCCCGCATATACGGATCGACAGAGAGGTAACGCACCCGGACGAGTAACTCGCCTGGTTCCGGTTCCGGAACATCACGCTCCTGGAGGTCGAAACTATCCATCTCGGGCTCACCCTCGGGACGCTCAGCAAACACCCACACACGGTTCGAATCTCGCATACCCTGTGCTACGCCTCCTGCGCGCAAAACCGTGCTGTTCCGATGGAGTGGCGTTGTCGATCACCAAGCGACCAGGACATGCTTCTTGACCCTCGGGTCGCATCTCTCGGTATGGAGTCTGTGTCTGTCCGCGGTGTCGAGGTCCCGGCACTCGGGTTCGGCACCGCGCGGCTGACTGGTCAAGCATGTCGGGACGCGGTCGAAGACGCACTGGAGATCGGTTACCGGCACATCGATACCGCCCAGATGTACGACAATGAAGCCGCTGTCGGCGACGCCATCGCAACCGCGTCGGTCGATCGTGACGACATCTTCCTCGTCACCAAAGTTCACCGGCGAAACCTTGCTTACGAGGATGTCCTGTCGTCGGTCGAAGACAGTCTGGATCGGTTAGGGACACCGATCGACTTGCTCTTAATCCATGCCCCAAGTCGGAGTGTCCCGATCGAGGAGACGATTGACGCAATGAATCAGTTGCAAACCGAGGGACAAGTGCAGCACATCGGCGTCAGTAATTTCTCCGTCTCGCAACTACAGGACGCGATTGCTGCCTCGGAGACGCCGATTCTCACTAACCAGGTCGAATATCATCCATTCACAGACCAGAGTGACCTCCTCGCCTTTTGTATCGAGAATGATATCATGCTGACCGCGTACAGCCCCGTTGCCAAGGGTCGCGTCGTCAGGAATGACACCCTACAGGCGATCGGCGAGAAGTACGAGAAATCGGAAGCCCAAGTCGCACTCCGATGGCTGCTCCAGCAGGAGTGTGTCGCAGCCATTCCCAAGGCTGCAGGTCGTCAGCACAGGCAAGAGAATCTCGACATCTTCGATTTCGAACTCACAGACGAGGAGATGCGAGATATCTTCGGCCTGCAAGGCGGCATCGTGACCCGGATTCGACGGGCACTCGGCCTGTGACCCATTGGACGAGTTGACCCCCAGATACGTTGTGCAAAGTCCCGGGGGTATACCGGTCGACGTAACTTTTGACAGTTCTCAGCCAGACGTTCCCGGCTGAAAGTATCAGGGCTTACGTCGACCGGTATAGCCTTTAGAAAGGCAAATCTGGATCCCCCACACGCCGCTGCAGCCAATAGAGCAGGACGGGAATGAGTCACTCGTTGACGCCACGCGGGAGCAGAATCTGTCCACTGAAGCAGCATGGGAAGCACTCTCCGAGTGGGACTCGCTCGAACGGCGAGCCGCACTCCTCGACGCAGCACGCCGAAACAACCCAGTCGCCGGTAGCAAGCCCGGTCCCCTCGATACGGAAATCCTCGACCGAATTGCCGCAAACCTTGCCCGCAGCGATCGGTTCGACGACATTCAAACACGACCGGCATACGCGCCGACTGCAGTTGTCGCTGACTACGATCTCGGACACTTTCCAGGCGGCGTCACCCGTGCGTATTTACGGATCCGCTGGTTCGAGACCGACGACTTCAGCATCCATTATTCACCCGTCTTCCAAACATCCCCACGCCGAGAGCGGTCGACGCCCCCGACTGGGGTGTGGCCCGGTCAGTCCCGTCGCCCCCACGCCTTGTACAGTTCCTGACGGGTGCGCAGACCGTCGGTCGGGAGCGCGTGGTTCGCCACGTAGGCCTCCGCCTCGTGTTCGTTGTCCCACATGGCCTGGTGGGCGTCTGGGAGGTCGTCCCAGTCGACGACCGCCGGCGTCGTGATGTCGAGCGCCCCGGCGTCGACGGCCGCGTTCATCTGCTGGACCTCGTAGGCGTTCGAGAGGTGGGACCCGAGTATCGCGGCCGTTGGCATGTGGATTTCGCGCTGGCGCATCCAGACCTGTGGCGCATAGAAGGAGTAGCGCCGGTCCGCGAGGTCCTCGCTGTAAACGACGTCCCCGGTGTGGGGTCGGACGAGCATCGTCGAGACGCCAAGCGTATCCTGACCCGCCCGCTCGAAGACGACGTCGGGGTACCCGCGCGGATTCTCCGGCGTGCGGAGGTGTTTCCCGATGGCCTTCCCGAGCGGTTTGAACGCCGAGTCCGTGTACTCCTGGACGGCCTGTTTGAACGCCTCCGGGTCGGCCTGCGGGTGGGGGAGTTCAGGCATCGTCTCCGGCCAGTCGAACTCGTCCTCGCGGCGTTCCAGCCCCTGGATCGAGTAGCTCCCGGCGACCGCGTCGCCGTAGCCGAGCGACTCGACGAACTCGCGTTGCTCTTCGGTGTGTGTGAGGACGACGACGGTCGCGTCGTCGTCGCGGGCTGCCTCGATGGCTCTGAGTCCGGTGTCGTCGAGAACGTCGTCGGCCCCGGTGTCGGTCCCGTAGTAGACCAGCACGCCGTCCCCAGCCCGCAGGTCCACCCGGTCGAACATCTCCTCGGGCGTCGTCGAGCCGGGTTTGCCGAGGAAGGTCATCTGGTACCCCGTCGAGGCACCCCAGAAGGTGAGCGTGCCGTCCTCGCCGAGCGTCTGGAAGGTACGCGGGAACGACTGTTCGCCGGCGTGGCTCACCGCGTAGTCGGCGCGGCCGCCGTGGTACTCCTCGAGTGCCTCGACGAACGGCCGTCCGGCCGCCTTCCAGTCGTCCCAGGCGTCGGGGTCGCGCGGGATCGGCCCCCAGATGTCGTCGTAGGGCGAGGCAGTCCTGTCGATGGGCTGTGCTCCGGCCGATTCGATGCGGTCCGCGCGGTCGGCGCTCGAACAGAGACCCGTCACCGAGACGCCGTTACGCGTCGCAGTGCGGACGGTCTCCCAGCCGGTTCCGGTCGCGCCGCCCTCGACGAACATCGACGTGCCGGACTCGATGTCGAGGGTCGTGAACAGCGCCCGGTAGACGGTCCCGAGCGCGAGGACGTACGACCCCGCCTCCTCCAGGGTCGCCTCCTCCGGGATCGGGTGGACCTGTGGCCCCTGACCGATCATGAACTGCTGGTGGCTGCCGTCCGGGCCCTCGTAGCCCTGGATGCTGAACCCGGCGTACATCGGGTCGAGCCCCATCCGGGGCGAGAGGAGGTCGCTTTGCCCGGAGTAGACGGTGACGAGGTCGCCGACCTGCACGCGGCCCTCCTCGCGGACGGCTCTCCCCTGCTCGACGACGAGCGCGACCCCGCCACTGCCGGTAACGTGTCGGTCCCGGTCGTGGTTGTCGAACTGGCTCACGGGGATGCCCGTGATCGCCCAGATGTCGTTGAAGTTCACCTCGCTCGCGAGGACGTACAGCAACACCTCGTTCGGGCCGGGCTCCTCGACGGGGTAGACCCCTTCCACCTCGGCCTCGACGGGGTCGCCGTGGGCTGGCGCGCCCGTCCCCGGGTCTTTTTCGACCGCGAACCCGAACTGCCAGTCGGGGACGTCGTCGACACCCGGGTAGAACGGCTCGCCGATGGGGATCGCGTCGCCGTCTGCGACGAGAGCGTCGGCCTCGTCGATCGAGGGAGCGTCCCGGGGCCGGACCGGGAGCGGTTCGCTTCGCTTGTCGAGGAACTTCTCGATCCCGGTCTTCCCGCCGTCGGGGTCGACGACCGCCGCCCCGAAGTTCGCGGCCTCCGTCTCGTAGCCGGCCTCGATGCCGTCCTCGAAGCCGGTCGTGATCGCGTCGACGGCTCGTTCGAAGGCGGCGTCGCGACCGACGCTCGCCCGTTCGCACTGCACGCGGTTGCGGGCCACGTCCTCGTCTTCGAGGACCGTCTCGTCGAACTCGCCGGGCTCGCGCCAGCGGTCGCGGGCAGCCTGCCTGTCTTCGCGGGCGTCCCGGAGCGTGGTGTCCTCGCCGCGGACGTGCTGGCGGGCGAGTGCGGCGGCGCGTGCCCGGGCCGTCGTCTCCGTCGCCACCTCGTCGACGAGCCCCATCGCGTCGGCGTCGTCGGCGTCGACGGCACGGCCGTTGGTGATCATCGTCACCGCGTCGACGACGCCCGCCTGCCCGCGGGCGTCCGCCAGGACTCTCGGCAGTCGCTGTGTTCCGCCGTAGCCAGGAAGGAGATTCAGTCGGAGTTCGGGCTGCCCGAACTCGGCGTGCTCGTCGGCGACCGTGTAGTGAGTCGAAAGCTGGAGTTCGTTGCCACCGCCCAGCGCGACGCCGTTGACCGCCGCGACGACCGGAAGCGAGAGCGTTTCGAGCTTCCGGAAGGCCTCGTGTGCCTTCGTCGCGAGCGTCCGTGCGGTGGACGCTTTGTGGACCTCGTCGAGGAACTGCTCGATGTCCGCCCCCGCGACGAACGCGTCGTTCTCGCTCGTCAGTACGACCGCGCCGACCTCCTCCTGGCGGTCGAGGTGCGTCGCGACGGTGTTGAGTTCGTCGAGCGCCCGCTCGGTGAGTGCGTTGACCGGGGGGTTGTCGACGACGAGCGTCGCCACGAGCGACTCGGCCCCGGGGACGGTGTTGTACTGCACGGTAAAGAAGCGGTACTCGTCGAGGACGTCCTGTTCTCGGGCGATCCGCTGACGGCGCCGCCAGCGTTCGGCCTCCGGACGGATGGCGTCGACCGCACCGGGGTTTTTCAGCGTCGTCGTGTCGCCGACGTCGTCGCCGGCAAGCATCGCCGTCAGCATCCGGCGCATGTACTTGCCCGACCGCGTCTCGGGGAAGGCCTCGACCTCGATGAACGAGTCCGGGACCGCGACGACGCCTTTCTCCTCGCGGACGAGCCGCGCCAGCCGGCGTTCGACCTCGGTCGTCAGCTCCGTTCCCTCCCGGGTCTGGACGAACGCGACCGGGACCAGCCCCTTCTCGTGGTGTGGCGCCCCGACGACGACGACGTTCGCGACCGGCGTCTCGGGGTTGAGTTGCTTGTCGCGCAACATCGCACCCTCGAGTTCCTCGGTCCCCATCCGGTGGCCGGAGACGTTGATGACCTCGTCCGAGCGCCCGTGCAGCGAGAACGAGCCGTCCTCGTACTGTTTGGCGACGTCCCCCTGGAGGTAGGCGAGTTCGCCGTCCTTCTCGACCCAGTAGGTGTCCTCGAAGCGCTCGCGGTTGCCCTCCCAGTCGGTCGGGTTCTCGGGGTCCCACCCCGACAGGTCGCCCCAGACCGTTCGCATGAGGTACGGGTACGGCTCGCGGATGATGATCTCGCCGCGTTCGCCGTAATCGGTGTCGTGGAACTCGACGCCGTCGGCGGTTTCCTCTTTTCGCCAGACATCGCCGAACACCCACGGACAGGGGTAGGTGTGGGCGTCTGGACGCAACCCGAAGTCCTCGTTGCCGAAAAAGTGCGTCCAGACGATGCCGCCGTGTTCGGTCGCCCAGTAGGAGTTGATGTACCACTCACAGACCTCCGCCATGCCGAAGCGCTGGACGGCCGGACTGACCGGTTCGGCACAGAACGTGGCGACACGAAGCGAGTCCGTCGACCACGCCTCCATGTCGGCGACGTTCTCCTCGTCTTCCATGACGGTCTTGAGGAACGTGACGCCGGCCTTGAAGTCGGTCACGCCGTAGCGCTCGATGATCGACGTGAACCGTCCTGCGTCCGGGTACAGGGGTGAGCCCTCAGCGATGACGCCGGTCGTCCGCGTCGAAAGCGACGCGCTGATGAGGTAGGACTGGCCCGTGATCCAGCCCGGGTCCGCGACGACGAAGATCGTGTCCTCGCCGGGGACTACGTCGAAGGAGACGGACATCGTGTGCGCGATGCCGGCCGTGTACCCGCCGTGGACGTGGACGACGCCTTTCGGTTTGCCCGTCGATCCGCTCGTGAAGATGACGAAAAGCGGGTACTCGGCGTCGACCGGTTCCGGTTCGCTGGTCGCCCAGAGCGCCTCGACGAACGCCCGGTCCGAGAGGGCGTCGAGGTCCTCCCGGGTGTCCACGTCGAACCCGGCCTCGCGGGCGTTCGCGAGGACGCGCTCGCTCGCGGCCGTCTCCAGATCGTGGGCCCAGGAGTCCCGGTCGTACAGCTGGATCTCCTGGCTGGTGTGTTCGACGACGACGACGTCGTCGACGACGTGGTCGGCGTGGACGAGCGCCTGCGCGAGTTCGGTTCGGACGGCCGACGCCCGCTCCGGTGACAGCGAGAGGTCGTCGAGCGCGTGGCCGACCCCGCGCATCGCGTCGGCCCGGTCGACGGTGATCTCCCCCTCGATGGCCGTCTCGACGCCCTCCCGGATCGTCGCCGCCCGGTCGTCGCCGAGGTCGAGTTCTGCGAGGGTCGCGTCGACGACCTCGACGACCGTCTCCGTCGGGAGGTAGTCGTCGAGCGCCGGATCGCCGTACTCCTCCTTGTACGGCGTCACCTCGGCGTTGCGGTACCCGCCGTCCGCGGTGACGAGGACGTCCGCGCCGAGGGCGGCGATCCGGTCCGAGAGCGTCTTGTCGCTGAACCCGCCGAACACCGGCGTGTAGACGATTCCCAGGCGCTTGCAGGCCTCGATGTAGTAGATCTGCTCGGGGACGTTCGGCATGTTGAGGGCGATCCGGTCGCCCGTTTCGAGACCGAGGTCGGTCAGGACGGCGGCCGCAACGACGACGTTCCAGAGTAACTCCCGGCGCGAGATCGACTCGGAGACGACCGGGCCACCCCGGCCGCCGTTTTTCGCCTGGTCCCAGCGGTCACCCTCGAAGTGATACGCGATCTCGTCGTCGTGTCCGTCGAGGACGTGCCGATCCACCTCGTTGAAGCAGGCGTTCGTCTCACCGCCGGTGAACCATCGGTACAGCGGCGGGTCTGACCCGTCGAACGCGACGTCCCACGGGTCGAAGGATTCCCCGTAGTCCAATTCGACCGGGTCACACCCCTCGAACCCGGTCCAGGTCTCGGCCTCCGCGTCGAAGGACGCCCACGTATCATCCGCCGGAAGGTACCAGTGCAGTTCGCGTTTCGCGATGTCCCCGTGGAACCCGCCGGGATCCGCGCGTGCCCGCTCGCGCTGCTGTTCCCAGTCTGTCGTCGTCTGTATCGGATTGCTCCTGATCTCCTCGGGCGGGTGAGCCACGTCCTCCTCTGTCATGCTCAGGCAAACAGCGAGTAGCGGAATAACAGCTTCGACAACCTCGAGACGCCACCGTGCTGAAATGATGTGTAGCAACTGAAAAAAGCGCTGCAGTGAGAGGCAAATAACACGCAGTAGGAGACAATCAACCGACAGTAAGAGAGATAGTTTTGCACTACATGGTATCGGTGCCACAGTATTCGAGACGTAGCCAGACCGTGAGAGACCGGTGACGAGCGGAACGCGAATCTCGGCTCGATCCGGCGGCCGTCGCTGTGCCGACCGGTCACTTCGCGGACGGTCCCGGCTTCGGTGTGACCGTCAGTTCACCTGTGTCCCAGTGGTCTCCGGATTCGGAGCGGGCCCGATCCAGCGCGTCTTCAACCTGCTGGTAGCGCGTCATAATCGTGTCTGCTTCCAGGCGGAGGCGGTCAATCTCGGCCTGTGATACCATTCTCAGTGAGTAGTGGTGGACTTATTGTTTGAATCCACCGCGCGGCCTCACCCACCTCTATAGCTGCCGCTGGACTTTATCGATCCCGCATTGCACACAGAGATCATCAACAACGCAGGCCACGTTATCGTATGGGCACTCGTGGGCATCAAGGTCGAACGAGAGACGCCGTTTTTGCTTGTTCCACTCTGTTTCCCACTCGTCAATATCCATCTCGTCCGACCTGAACACGAACTCGCCATCCCGGTCTTCGATCTTCGTCGCTACAGCCGACTCGTTCATCCGTTTGACAGTCTCAATCGCCTCTTGATACGACGAACACCGAACCGCTTCGTTCTCGCTCTTATCTCGCAAGACATGGACAGTAATGCTCCCGTCGTACCGTTCTGAAGGTTCCAGCCCACGAGTCATGCGTATAGCTGTGTCACCACCGACACTAAAACAGACTGATCACGGTGCCAGTATCACGTGCTCTCAGGCACGCTCGGCTTGTCGGTCTCTTGCGCCCCATACTTACTTCACGCGCTCATCGAGTAGCAGCGTTTCCATCGAGTCAGTATCATAGTGATTGCTGTACCGAATTACCGTTTCGACCGCGTCGAGTCCTGCGGTCGATCCGGGAATGGTTTACAGCAATCACTATCAGACGGCAAGCCCAGTCGATTTTCAGAAATCTCGGGTACAGCGTCTCGGGCGACGGGAACGAACCGATCCTGACTGCGAGTGGACGCTCGTCGGCGCCAGCCCGGACGGCGACTGCGGGGTCGCCCGCGAACTGGCCTGATCCGGGCGGCCGTCGGCGTGTCCAGGGCAGACGGTCGAGAGAGCGCCCCCCAGCGGTTCGTGCGTGAGAGTGTTATTCACACTATATTTATTTGCCGACGGGACCTACGCAGGGTATGTTTGTCGGTCACGGGCTGTTGGCGTTTGCCATCGGGGCCAGCGTCGCGTCCCGTCGGGGCTGGACACCAGAGCGCGCGCTGGCGGTGGGGCTGGTGGCGGGACTGTTCGCGACGGTGCCGGACGTGGACATGCTGTACGCCGTGGCCGGTCTCGTCGGCGGTCTCGAGGGCTTCGTGACCCCCGACGCGTTCTGGAGTGTGGCAAACGAGGTCCACCGCGGCGCGACCCACTCGCTGGTGGTCAGTGCTGTCGCAGCGGTCGGGTTCGCCGGCTGGCGCGCCCGCGACGACCTCCGGTTCGGTGCCGTCGGCGTCGCCGTGCTCGCCGGCCTGGTGGCTGTGGTCACGGCCGTCGGCGGACTCGTCCCCGGCCTCGTCGTGGTCGCGTTCGTCCTCGGTGGGGTCGGCGTCGTCGCACTGGCCCGACGGTTCGGATTCGGCGCAGGGACCGTCCTCGGGGCCGCGGCGCTCGGCCTGCTCACCCACCCATTCGGGGACGTGCTGGCCGGGCCTGCTCCGGCACTGTTGTATCCCCTCGACGTCGCCGTGCTCCGCGGGAGTGTGACCCTGCACCCGGATCCGACGCTGCACTTGCTGGGGGCGTTCTTCCTCGAACTGGCGACGGTCTGGTTCGCGCTGGTCGTCCTCGCGGACCTGCGTGACCGGGACCTGCGCGAGCACATCAGCCCGCGTGCGGCGATCGGGTTGGCCTACGCCGGAGCGGTGGTGGCCGTGCCCACACCGACCGTGGAGGTGGCCTCGCCGTTCGTGTTCAGCGTCCTCGCGGTCGGCCTCGTCGGGCTTCCTCTCCGGTCGTTTGACGGGAAACCGGTCGGTCTGCGTGCCGTCACGACCGCACTCGCGGCCGTCACGCTGGCCGCTCTCGCGTATACCGGTGCCTACGTCGTCGTGCTCGCATAAGCTAACCCACCCTAAACGGCTGTCTCTTACCCACATCTTTCGAGGAGTGCTGTAGACCGCAAATCGGCGCTCGAGCCACGCTACGGCGGCTACTGTGAGATATAACTATATTGATAATATGAGTGATTGGCTCAAATTACGGTAAAATATGCATACGCGCATCCAGCGGTCCCGAAGCGTTTTCACCCACGCTCAAGTACAGCACGTATGGCACGCGCTGACACCGGCGACCCGGATTCACAGCGTCGTGAAATTCGTCTTGTCAGGGAAGAAGATGGTCGGTGGTCAGCAATTGACGAAGGAGTGGGAGTAGCGAGTCAGGGGGAGACGCGATCTGAGGCCCTCGCCAATCTGGATGAAGCGGTCGCACTGCACAGGGGAGAGATCGGCGACCCGGTCACCGATGCTGATTTGCGTGACCTGGGAGTTGACCCTGACACGGTCCCGGACGAACCGCAGGAACCTGGCGCGCCGTGGTTTTCTGAGTGACTGTGCCTGCCCCGTACTCGTCTCGGGAACTCGTAAACGCTCTCACGGAGATGGGATACCAGCCAGTTGATCGGGCAGGCAGTCACCTGAAACTCCGGTACGTCCACCCGGAGACTGGTGAAGTCCGGAACGTAACGATCCCGATGGGCAGAGAAATCAGTGGAGACACGCTCCGAAACATTGCTGCCCAGTGTGGTGCCGACGACTTCCAACTGTAGTGTAACTAGATTGATAATTTTCTGTAAGAATTTCGACGGACGTGGAGCGGTAGATGGATTTATACACGACGGTCTACAACCGGCAGACGGCAATGGTCCTCCAGGTGGTGACGACGCTCGCCGCCGGGGTCGTTTTCGGGCTCGCGCTCGCGGCACCCCCCGGGCCGATGAACGCGATAATCGCCGAAGAGAGCGTCCTCCGGGGGTGGCTGGCCGGGTTCAAGGCCGGGCTGGGCGCGATGTCGGCGGATCTGTGCTTTCTGGGTCTCTCGCTGGTGGGCGTAGTCGCGATCATCGACGACCTGCCGACGCTCCGTGGTGTCATGGTCGGCGTCGGCGGCCTCCTGATGCTGTATTTCGCCTACGGCGCCGCCCGTGACGTGCAGGCGACACTCGCCCCGGACGACGAAGCCAGCGGCGAGAGCAAGGGCTTCCGGAAGGCGTTCGTGCTGGCGCTGACGAACCCCTACCAGATCCTGTTCTGGCTGACCGTCGGTGTCGGATTGCTCCGGGAGGGAACACACGACCTGCTCGCCGAGACACCCTACCTCGGTGACGTGCTGGCGGGGACAGTCGTCGTCCAGACGGGGAGTGTCGCGCTCCTGGTCGGCCTCTTTGGCGGGATCGTCGTCTGGATCGTCGGCTTCCCCGCCGCGCTGATCGCCGCCGGCAAGCGGGTCGACAGGCTCACGCCGCTCGTCGCGGTCGTCAGTGCGGTCGTGCTCGGCGGGTTCGGCGTCGCCTTCCTCTACGACGCCGCGACGACGCTACTGTAGGTCGACGCCGGCGACCTCGGTCTCGAGCCACTCCTGGAACCACCGGACGCGCTTTATCCGCCGGTGTGCGATGTCGTGGGCGGTCTGGCTCTCGACGCGCGATTTCGCGTCCTGGCCCCGGTCGAGGACGCGCCCGACCATCTCGGCGGCGTCCATGTGCGTGCGGGCCTCGTAGCCCATCCGCAACAGCATGAGCGCGGCGCCGTTGGCCCCGACTTTGTCGAGGAGGTCGGCCTCGATGAGACACTGTGTCTCCAGCGGGAGGTCGGTGGGATCGCCCTGGTAGGAGTGGTCTGCCACGGCCGTACAGACCTGGTCGACGAACGACTGTGGGTAGTCACACTGCGTTGTCAGGTACTCCCGGGCGATGCGGGCGCCCTCCTCGGCGTGGATGTCCTGGTCGACCTCGAGTTTGGCGATGTCGTGAAACAGGGCCGACACGCGGGTCACGTCGACGTTGGCGCCCTCCTGGCGGGCGATCTCCTCGGCGATCTCGACGACGTTGCGGATGTGGTTGAACCGGTAGGCCGCGGAGTGCCAGGGGTACCACCGCATCCGGCCGCCCTCGTCGTCGGTCTCGACGCTGGCGACGAGGTAGTCGCGGACGAACTCTTCCATCGCCGCGAACTCCTCGGCGGAGACTGGCGACTCGCGTATCTCAACGCCCACAGCACCACCTCCTGACGGCACGAACGTTGTTCATCTTACTGGTACGAACGGTAGTTCGGGTCTTTAGCGTTACGACACGACTGTGTGCTCTTCCTATCAGAAAGTGGAGGATCCGCCCGGGCACGGGGCCACACCAAAGCCCCGCCCGGGTTACCAGAATGTCATGGCGACGCTGGTCGAGTCCGGCGACACCGGGGTTCAGGACCGGACTAACCGGCGTTGCTGCGCACGGCGGACTGATACACGGTACACTGTTCAATTATTGCCGTCGTTTGTTGTTATCTTCCTACGTTTCGACGTATTTCTGTTTGGATGCGCGTACACTTAACTCTTTTTCCAAATAATCGTTCATCGAGGTCCGTGTCGAACGCTCTGTCGGGATGTCCAGGTGGGAGGTGGGTCCGGTCCACCCCACGACTGGTACGGTCGGACCGGAACACAGTTACAGCAATCCGTAGAAGGGGGACGCGTGCGACGATGACGTTTATGTCCACCGACGGCGAAAGGAAACACATGGAGATACGAGAAGCCCGCCCGGGCGACAGGCCCGCGATCAGGGACGTCGCGCGACGGTCGATGCAGACGTCGTACTCGCTGGATCCGACGGCCATCGTCGTCGCCATCGAGGAGTGGTACGACGAGAATCGGCTCAAGGACATGCTCAACGACGACGACAAGCTCCTGTTGATCGTCGAGACGGACGGTCAGGTGGTGGGCTTTTCGGACAGCGTTCTCACGGGCGAGGCCACCGCCGAGGTACTCTGGGTGCACGTCGATCCCGACTACCGCGGCGAGGACTACGGGGAGAGGTTGTTCGAGGCGACGCGCAACCACCTCCGGACCCTCGGGGCGACCAACCTCCGCGGGCGCGTCCTCGCGGACAACGTCGGCGGCAACTCGTTCTACGAACAGCAGGGCCTCGTGAAGATCGGCGAGGCCGAAGTGGAGATCGACGGGACGCCCTACGTCGAGAACGTCTACGCCGAGATCGAACCCGAGCGCATCGAGGAGGTCGAACTGGAGGACGGATCGACCGTCTACGTCGACCACGACAACGAGGAAACCGGTTCGATCGGCGAGTTCCACGTCGTCTACACCCGCCAGGACGGCGAGGAGATATACGGCTACTGGTGTTCGAAGTGCGAATCGTTCGCCAACTCGATGGACGCGATGGGCCGCATCCAGTGCGACGAGTGTGGTAACGCCCGCAAACCCACCCGCTGGGACGCCGCCTACATGTAACTGCAGGGACACAGATCGGACAGACGGCCCCGGAGCCACCGGAAGCGGGATGCCGGGTGACCTCGCCCGGTTCGCCGGCGACGTCGACCCCGGCGAGCGGGCGCTCGTGGCGGACACACGAGAGCGTGCCGTCGACGGGTTTGCTGCGCTCGAGGACGGCCGATTCGGTTCCCTCCGTTTTTATACTCAATCAGCATTCTTATAGGGATTCGAGCCCCAGTATACGTATGTCAAAGCAGGCCAAACAGATGGACGGCGGGCCTGACCTCTCGGGTCTGGGAGACGCTTCTATACCGGTCGACGTAACTTTTGATACTTCTCAGCCGGACGTTCCCGGCTGAAAGTATCAGGGCTTACGTCGACCGGTATAACATACTTGTTCTCGCGCCGTCGCTGGGTGGGCGGGGAACGGAGGCGTGCAGCCACCTGCTCACCCGATCGCCGCCGGACCGGACCAGCGTTCTCGCTGTCACGTACACGGAGTCGCCACAGGAGTTCGCGGGCCGGTGGACAGAGTCCGCTGGCGGCCCGCCGACGCGGGGCGGTATCGTCTCCGCCGGCGAGTCCGACGCGACCGTCGACGACCCGAACTGGGCCGTCCGTCCGGTCGAGACGCCGTCCGACCTCACGGGAGTCGGGATCAAACTGAGCGAACTCCTCTCGGGGATGGCCGACACTGGCGACGGCGAGTCCGTCGTCGTCTGTTTCAACAGCGTCACCACGCTGCTCCAGTACGCCGATCTCGAGCGGGCGTTCCGGTTCCTGCATGTGGTCACCCGCGTCAAGACAGCCGGTGGCGTCGGACACTACCACGTCGACCCCGGGGCCCACGACCAGCAGACGCTTGCCACGCTCAAGGGCCTGTTCGACGCCGTCGTCGAGGCCGACGAAGACGGTACCTGGTCGGTCAAACGGTGAGACCAGTCCGTGTCCACGGGCCGCACCGACCACCGGCACGCTGGCTGATGTTTTTGTAGGAAGGCCTGCCCAATCCCGGACAGCGATGGGACACACACTGGACGAGCGACAGCAGCCCGCCAGTCCCAGACCGGGAGACGGCGACGGGACGGTAGAGCAACGACAACGCTTAAACGGGTACCTTCCCTGGGTCCTGTAATCGATGGGAGCGATAGACGACATCTACGCGGACCTGGAGGTCGAGGTCTCCGAGGAGGAGTTCCGCGAGGCGGTCGAGCAGAAGGTCGAACAGATGGGCGGGCTCGCGGACGAGGAGACGGCGGCGATGCTCATCGCCCACGAACTCGACGACCACGAGGTCTCGGCCATCGCGGACATCGAACCGGGAATGGACGAGGTGAAGTTCCTCGCAAAGGTGGTGTCGGTCGGTGAGGTGCGGACGTTCGACCGCGACGGCGAGGACGAACAGGAGGGGCGCGTGATCAACGTCGACGCCGCCGACGAGAGCGGCACGGTCCGGCTGGCCTTCTGGGACGAACAGGCCGAGGCTGTCGCCGGCGGCGACCTCGAGGAAGGGGAGGTCCTCCGCGTGAAGGGTCGCCCAAAGGAGGGGTACAGCGGCCTGGAGGTCAGCGTCGATCACGCCGAACCGGACGCCGACGCCGACATCGACGTGAGCCTGGAGGACGCGACGACTGTCGACTCGCTGACGATGGGTCAGTCGGACGTCACTCTCCGGGGGCTCGTCCTGGACACCGGCGAGGTGCGGACGTTCGACCGCGACGACGGCAGCGAGGGACGGGTCGCGAACCTCACCCTCGGCGACGAGACGGATCGCGTGCGCGTGACCCTCTGGGACGGGATGGCAGACCGCGCGACCGAACTGGACGCCGGAACGGCCGTCGAGGTGGTCGACGGGTACGTCCGCGAGCGCGACGGGGACCTCGAACTCCACGTCGGCGAGCGGGGCGCCGTCGAGACGGTCGAGGATTCCGTGGCGTACGAACCCGAGGCGGCGCCCATCGGCGACGTGGAGATCGGTCAGACTGTCGACATCGCGGGCGTGGTCCGCTCGACCGACCCCAAGCGGACGTTCGACCGCGACGACGGCAGCGAGGGGCAGGTCAGGAACGTCCGTATCCAGGACGCCACTGGCGACATCCGCGTTGCGCTGTGGGGCGACCAGGCCGACACCGACCTCGCCCCCGGCGACGAGGTGCTGGCGGCCGACGTCGAGATCGAGGACGGCTGGCAGGACGACCTCGAGGCCTCCGCCAACTGGCGGTCGACGGTGGTCGTCCTCGAGGACGCCGCGGACGTCGACGCCGGTGGCGAGGCGGCCGGCACGGACGAGGACGCCCCGGAGCGCGAGACGGGCGACGCGACCGGCCTCGACGCGTTCGCGGCGGACAGCGACAGTTCGCCGGCGACGGGAACCGACGGCCGGGCGGGCGGGAGCGGCGGGGCCGAACAGGCCCAGCGAGTCGAGTTCACGGGAACGGTCGTCCAGACTGGCGATCCCGTTGTCCTGGACGACGGGACGGAGACGATGAGCGTCGAGACGGACGAACACCTCCAGCTGGGCGAGGAGGTCACCGCTCGCGGGACGCTGGTCGAGGATCGCCTGGACGCCGACGACGTGTTGTAGCTGCGCATCGGAAACCCTTAAGACAGCTACCGCCCCGTTTTGGCGTATGAGCGTCGAGCTACCGTTCGCCCCGGTCGACGACATCATCCGGCGCAACGCGGGGAACCTGCGAGTCAGCGCCGGCGCAGCCGAGGAACTGGCCCGCCGCATCCAGGACCACGGCGCGGAGCTGGCGGCCGAGGCCGCCCGCCGGGCGACAGAGGACGGACGGAAGACGCTGATGGCCGCCGATTTCGACGTCTCGTCGGTGCCCGACAAAGACGCGCTCGCGCTCCCGATCGCACCGATCGACCGAATTGCCCGTCTCGACATCAACGACCGCTACCGGGTGGCGATGGACGCCCGGGTCGCGCTGGCAGCCCTCCTGGAATCGTACGCCGACAACGTCGCGTCGGCGGCAGCAACACTGGCCCGTCACGCCGACCGTCGGACGGTCAAGGCCGAGGACGTGGCGGCGTACTTCGAGTTACAGCAGTACCACGAGTAATGCACTCTCCGACATCCGTCGCCGGGTTCGGCGCGATACGATGAGATTCGGCTACCGGGAGGTGTGTCTCGACCACGAAACCGGGCCCCGCCACCCCGAGAGCCCCGACCGCCTCCGGGCGATCAGGCGCGCGCTGGCCGACCGGTACGGCGTCGAGTACGTCGCCGCCGACTCGACCACCCGCGAGCGGTTGTGTGCGGTCCACGACCCCGACTACGTGGAGGCGGTCGAGGCCTTCTGCGCCGGCGGCGGCGGCAACTGGGACGCCGACACAGTCGCCTGCGAGGCGACCTGGGAGGCCGCGCGAGCGAGTGCTGGCCTGGCCGAGTGGGTCGCCGAGCGGGCCCTCGCGGGCGACGACGGCCGAGATACCCCCTTCTCGCTGGGGCGGCCCCCTGGACACCACGCCGTCGAAGACGACGCGATGGGCTTTTGTTTTTTCAACAACACAGCAGTTGCGGCCCAGACGGTCATCGACGAAGGTGCGGCCGACCGGGTCGCCATCTTCGACTGGGACGTCCACCACGGCAACGGCACCCAGGACCTCCTCTACGACCGCGGTGACGTCTTCTACGTCTCCATCCACGAGGACGGACTCTATCCGGGCACCGGCCACGTGGCAGAGACCGGAACCGGCGACGGCGCGGGGACGACGCTGAACGTACCGCTGTCCCCGGGAACGACCCACGCGGCCTACCTCACGACCCTGGAGGAGGTGATCGGCCCGGCGCTGGCGGCGTTCGATCCCGACCTGCTGCTGGTGAGCGCGGGCTTCGACGCCCACGAACACGACCCCATCTCGCGGATGCGCGTCTCGACGGAGGGGTACGGCCGGCTGACGGAGACGGTGCGTGCCATCGCGACCGACTGTGGCGCTGCACTCGGGTTCGTTCTCGAGGGTGGGTACGGGCTGGACACCCTCTCGGAGAGCGTGCGGATGGTCAACGAGGTGTTCGACGGCTACCAGCCGACCCACGACGAGGGCGAGGTCAGCGACGCCGCCCGGCAGGTCGTCGAATCCGTTCGCGACCTGGACATCGAAGGCGTCTCGTAGCCGGACCTACCGGACCGACCGCGGACCGGTCCGCAGGCGAGACAACGAGACATTGATACTCGTCGACGCCCAACGCGGGGGCGTGTTCCACGAGGTAGTGGCAGGACTGCCGTCGTGGCTGGTGGTCGGCGCCGGACTCGGTCTCGGCGGAAGCCTGCTGGTCGCGCTGGTCTTTCTGTGTGCCCAGCGACTGGTCCCCGGCAGCGACCCGGGTGGCGACCAGTGCTACCGGAGCGGTGAGTCCCGGCGCCGTCGGGAGTTCCGTAGCTACCTCGACGCCATCCGCGAACCGTACGTCGAAGGCGACGACGTCGACGGCCACCCCGTCGCCTTCTACCTTCCCGAGCGGGACGTCGCCATCACGTTCGACCCCCGGACGTACTACTGCGTCGACCGGACGGGGACCGACGCCGTCCTGGCCGAACACGAGATGCCCGGATCGGTGCTCGGGCAGCGCCTGCCCTTCGAGACGCCCGACCTCGGGTTCGACTCTCCCGCCGAGAGCGACCTCGACCCCGTCCGGGCGGCGTTCGCCGAACTCGGGGTCCCGGTCGGCGCGTCCGTCGAGGAAGTCAGGCAGGCCTACCGGCGCAGGGTCAAGGACGTCCACCCCGACCAGGGCGGCGACGAGGAGGCGTTCAGGCGCGTCCGCGAGGCCTACACGACCGCGAAGGAACACGCGGACTGAGACACTAGATCCCCTGTCCCATCAGGTGACTCCGCAGGAGGTCGGCCTCCTTGTTGCCGGAGACAGGGTTGACGAGCACGACGACGTCGTCGGCCGCGAACGCACCGCTCCCGGCGAGTGCCCGTGCACCGCTGACGGCGGCACCGCCGGTCGCACCCATCGTGACGCCGGCCTCGGCGAGTGTCACCGCCCCCGCCAGGATGGACTCGTCGTCGGTGGTGGTCGCCCCGCCGCCGGTCGCGTCCAGCGCGTCGAGAGCGTGCGCGCCGCCGGCCGGGTCGGGGATCTCCAGGGGCCCACAGATCGTATCGGGTCGATCCCACGGCTCCGGCACCGGCGCGTCGCGCTCCCGGGCCGAGACGATGGGCGCACAGCCCTCCGCCTGGGCGGCGTACAGGCGCGGTTCTGTCTCGACCAGTCCCCACTCCACGAGGTCGGCTCCGCCCTTCCGGAGACCGACGATCCCGGTGCCGTGTCCGGTCGGGTGGACGACGGCGTCGGGGGCGACCCGGTCGAGGTCGGCAGCGATCTCGTAGGCCAGCGTCTTCGCGCCCTCGTGGCGGTACGGCGTCCCGAAGGGGACGACCGAGTACCAGTCCCCGTCGCTCGTCGCGTCGGCGAAGGCGTCGGCCGCGTCGGCGTACCGCCCCTCGACGACGGTCATGTCGCCGCCGTGGACGTTCACCATGGCCTTGTTGACGAACGGGACGCGGGAGGGGACAAAGGCGTGGGCGTCGAGTCCCGCCCGGGCGGCGTAGGCGGCCGCGGCCTGGCCGCCGTTGCCCATCGACGGGAGTGCGACGTCGGCCGCACCGGCCTCGCGGGCCGCCGTCACCGCGAGCGCCATCCCGCGGTCGAAGACGCTTCCCGTCGTGTTTCGTCCCTCGTCTTTGACGTAGACGGCCCGGACTCCGAGTTCGTCGGCCAGTCCGGGCACCTCGACCAGCGGCGTGTTGCCCTCGCCCGCGGTGACGAGCGTCTCTGCCGGGAACGGGAGGACCTCCGCGAACGACGCCAGGCCGTCCCCGCCGCCGGTGTCGAGGGTTTCACCGGTGACCGCCGACGGATCGACGTCGTAGGATGGGTCCAGCGGGCCGCCACAGTCGGGACACCGGCCCACCAGTTCGGGGGCGTGGTCCCCGCCACACGCGAGACACCGCAACGCCACAAACCGCTCGGAGGTCTCCATATCCACCGTTGAGGACCTCCAGCGACTAATATGGACGGATGTCGCCGCTCCTCCCGTTCTCCCGGCACGACGGGTGGCTTCCCTCGTTCCGAGCAGGTCCTGGGAGGAGAGGTACCACCAGCCACAACGCCTTTCACAGCGATTGCTGTACAAATCGTATGTTCGAGCCGGATCCGTCGGTGCGAATTCGGGCGATGGAGGAGGCGTCGATCGGGATCATCATAACCGACCCCGGCCGCGAGGACAATCCGATCGTGTACGCGAACGACGCGTTTCTGGAGCTGACGGGGTACGGCCGCGGGGAGGTGCTCGACCGGAACTGCCGGTTCCTGCAGGGCGAAAAGACCGCCGAGGCACCCGTCAGAGAGATGCGCCGGGCAATCGACGCCAGCCGGTCCGTCCAGGTCGACCTCCGGAACTACCGTGCCGACGGCGAACTGTTCTGGAACCGGGTCTCGATCGCGCCGGTCCGCGACGAGAGCGGGGCCGTCACCAACTTCATCGGAACACAGCGAGACGTCACCGACGAGAAAGAGCGAGCGCGCGACCTGGAGGCGGTCCACGACCGCATAGAGTTCGCGCTCGACGCCACCGACTCGTACGTCTACGAGATCGACCTCGAGACTGGTGCGGAGACGCGCCACGGCCCCTTCGAGCGCCTCCACGGCCTCGCGTCGGCGAGGGTCCCGACGACCGAGGCGTTCCGTGAACGGGCCGTCCATCCCGAGGACCGTGACGAACACGCACAGACGGAGCGCCGGATCGGGAAAGAGCGGCCGACCGAGCCCGTCACCGTCGAGTACCGGAGCAACCCGGACCACGGCGACGTCCGGTGGATTCGAAGCGAGGCGTACGTCCAGCCCGGTGGATCGGACGAGGGGGACGTCTTCGTCGGGTTGGCGACAGACGTGACCGCGCTGAAGCGCCGCGAGCGGGAACTGGAGCGGCAAAACGAGCGCCTCGACGAGTTCGCCGACGTCGTCAGCCACGACCTGAAGAACCCGCTCAGCGTCGCTGCGGGCCGGCTCGAACTGGCTCGGAAGTCCCACGACAGCGACCACCTCGCCGCGGTCGACCGCGCACTCGGGCGCATGCAGTCGCTGATCGAGGACCTGCTCGCCTTCGCCCGCCAGGGCGACCGCGCGACCGACGCGCGGCCCATCGACCTGGCCACCGTCGTCCACGACTGCCGGGCGACCGTCGAGACGGCCGACGCGACCCTGGACGTCGAGACCGACCGTTCGGTGCTGGCCGACCCCGGACAGATCCGGCAACTGTTCGAGAACCTGATCCGGAACGCCGTCGAGCACGGCGGGTCCGACGCGACCGTCAGGGTGGGTGCACTGGACGACGGGTTCTACGTCTCGGACGACGGCCCCGGGATCCCTCCCGACGAGCGCGAGCGCGTCTTCGAGCCGGGCTACTCGACCCGGACGGAGGGGACGGGCTTCGGTCTCAACATCGTCAGGGAGATCGCCGAGGCACACGGCTGGTCGGTCCGTGTGACCGACGGGGACGCGGGCGGTGCGCGCTTCGAGTTCACCGGCGTCGAGACTGTCGCGTGACGAATCCGACAGGGCCACACGTCCCACTGGCCCCAAGCGTAAAGTCACCGTACTGGGTACGAGACCACGAACGGACGAGCGATGGCACTGCCGAGACCGAGGTCCAGGGGACGACAGTGAGATGAGTATCGACCCGGAGGACCCGAACTGTCCGGAGTGTGGCGAGCCGATCGGGCAGACTGCGACCTACTGTATGCACTGCTCGGCCGACCTCACAGAGGAGCGAGCGGCCGCCGACGAGGACGGGGACGGCATGTGGGACGGAGCGGAGGTCGGGACGGCAGACACCGGAGCCGGTCCCCGGGAGGCTGTCTCCGGGTCCGGCGATTCTCCGAACGACACCCCGACCGCGTCCGGCGCGTCCGGCGCGTCCGGCGAGTCCGGAGCGGGTGTCACACCCGCCGGCGACGACCAGTTGCTGGATCCGGACGGGTTGGTGGACAACACCCTCACCGCGGTCGTCGGGATCGTCGGCGGACTCGTCGTCGGCGTGGTGGGAACTGGGGTTCTGTTGGCTCTCACGGGCAACGGGTGGGCACTGCTGTTCGGTCTGTGTGCGTGGCTGGGGTCGACAATCTACCTCGCCCGTCGCCAGACGGTCCAGGACGCGATTGCGAAAGGCGGCTACGCGGTCGCGGTCGTTCTGTTGGTGGTGCCGCTGGTCGCGCTCAGCCCGCTGATGAACGTCGAGGGTGGTCTGGGGGAGCGTGGCGGCCTCTTTGTCGTGTTGCTCGTGTTCGTCGCCGTGCCCGCCGGCGTCGCCGCCGTGATCGGGTGGGTCGCGTCCCGGTACACGACCGGCGACGGACGAGCACTGTAGCCGACAGTCGGGGAGTGGACACGAGGTCGGGTGGCGTCTCGCAGGCGTTTTGACGGTGGCGCTCGCAGAGGCGCACATGACGGAGGTGGTAGTCGCCGGCGGCGGCCTGGCGGGGTTGGTCGCGGCCCGGACGCTGGCCGACCGCGGGGACGACGTGACGCTGTTCGAACGCCGCGACGAGGTCGGCGGGCGGGTGCGGACGCGGCAGGGCGACGGGTTCACGCTCGACCGCGGGTTCCAGGTGCTGTTTACCGCCTATCCCGCCGTCCGACGGGAACTAGACCTGGACGCGCTGGATCTCCGGACGTTCACACCCGGCGCGACGCTGGTCCGTCCCGGCGAGCGGTCGACGCTCTCGGACCCACTCAGGGATCCCCGGGCGGCGAGCGCGACGCTTTTCAACCACGAGGTGACGCTGCGTGACACGTGGCGGCTCTTCACGCTACGGCGCGCGCTGGCGAAGAAGGCGCCCGACGAGATCTTCGCTGGCGAGGACGCGTCCATCGAGGCGTACCTCCGCGAGCGGGGCTTCTCCCGGATGTTCGTCGAGAACTTCGCCGCGCCCTTCTACGGCGGCGTCACGCTGGATCGATCCCTGTCGACGTCGCGTGCGATCTTCGAGTACACGTTCAAGATGCTGAACGCCGGTGCGACGACAGTTCCCGCCGACGGGATGGGCGCAATCCCGGCACAGCTCGCGGCCCGGGCCCGGAAGACGGGGGTCGATATCGCGCTGGGGACGCCCGTCTCGTCGGTCACACCCGGAGAGGACGGCAGTGGCGTGGTCGTCGAGACGCCCGGCGAGACGGTGACCGCCGACGCGGCAGTCGTGGCGACAGACCCGAAAACCGCGCGGGAACTCACCGACGTGGGGGCGATTCCGACGACGGCACGGAGTTGTGTGACCCAGCACGTCGCGGTGCCAGACACACAGGAACTGCAAAGTGGCACGCGTCTCCTCCTGAACGCCGCCGACAGCCGGCCCAACCAGGTCGCCCCCATGTCGGCGGTCGCACCGGAGTACGCCCCCGACGGCCGACAGTTGCTGAGTGCGACCTTCCTCGGCCAGCAGGACGCCGACGAGACGACCCTGGCCGCGGAGGTCCGGGAGGCGCTGGCCTCGTGGTTCCCCGAGAACCAGTTCGCCGACCTCGAACTCCTGGCGACGGACAGGATCGGGTTCGCGCAGTTCGACCAGCCGCCGGGCTTTCACGCGGAACTGCCCGCCGCCGGCGCGCCCGACGGCCCGGTGTTCCTCGCGGGCGACTACACGCGGTGGTCGTCGATCCAGGGCGCGATGGAGAGTGGCCGCGAGGCGGCGATGGCGGTCGACGGAGCCGTCGACTGATAGGGACGGTTGTAGTTCTTTACCGGATCACCCGCATGACGACGGGCGGTTGTCCTGGAAAACGGCTACAACCATCCCTATGACAGGTCACAGTCGGTGTCGGAACTCCCCGAGCGGCGGGAAGACGAGCGGATCGCCGCCGGCCTCGTCGAAGACGACCGGGGCAAAGGCGTCGGCGTCAGTCACCAGCGGCGACATGAAGTCGGCGGCGCGCATGCGGTTGACCTCGACGCCCTGCAGGAGTCTGTTGAACGCCGGGAGCATCACTACGTCCGCGCCGCGGTAGGCGTCCTCGGCCGCCAGCGCACACGGGCGGCGCTGGCCCTCGATGGTGATGGTGGGATGGTCGTGGCCGACGACGTAGCGGTCGGCCGGGACGTCGGGGTCGACGTGGCCGTGACAGACGACGGTCCCGCCGACGCGGTGGGTCCCGGGAGTCGGGCCCGACCAGACCGAATCGAGCATCGTGTCGTGGTTGCCCGGCGTGACGAGCATCCGCGCGCCGGCCTCGCGTGTTGCCGAACGCAGGCTGGAGACGACGTCCTCGACAGTCCGTGGCACAGTCCGGAAGGAGTGCAGCAGGTCCCCGGCGACGACCACCTCCGCGGGGTCGTGGGCCGCCAGCAGCGTCTCGAAGCGCCCGATCATGTCCGAGCCGTCCCCGACCGGGAGTTCGACGTTCGAGGCCGGACCGCGGCCG
>CAYYHG010000021.1:0-24959 GCA_964471665.1 uncultured Halobacteriales archaeon
CGACGACGTCCAGGGCGACGAGATGCTCGTCGAGTTCGACGACTACTTCCTGCGGGTCCTGGAGGCAAACGACATCGACGTCGAGACCGTCAAACAGGAGGCGACCGACCAGATGGCGAACAACGAGTTCGACGGCATCGACGGGCTCTCGACGGTGCCCGACTCCATCGGCGAACTGTTCGTGACGACCGGCGACCTCTCGGCGAAGGAACACGCGAGCGTCCAGTGTTCGTGTCAGGAAGGTGTGGACTCGGCGATCAGCAAGTGTCTCGAGAGAGGGACACTCGTCCAGACTGACTCGGGTGTTCGTCCGATCGAATCGTTCGCCGAGGAGCGGCCCGAGCCGGGCGAGTTCGTCGGTGTCGACGAGGACGCGACCATCGACGGCGTTCCGGTCGAATCACAGTACTACGCCGGGGAGAAAGACGCGACCCGGATACGGGTCGACAACGGGACGGAACTCGTCGGAGCGACCGAGTCACACAGGGTGTTGACACCCGACGGATGGAGAGTACTCGGCGACCTCGAAGCGGGCGATCACGTGATCGGTCGACAGACCGAATCCCACGGCGAGGACAGCACCGAGATCAATTTCGTCCGTGAATCGGACGTTGCGGCAGATGGCGGTGCAGCACACGCGACTACCGGAGTTGATACATCGGTCCACGAGAAAGACGTCACGCTCCCATCGCGGATGTCCCGGGAGCTTGCCCGGTTTCTGGGGATGTACGCCGCCGACGGGAGTGCGATTGACGAGCGGTACTCCATCGAGATCAGCACGTCCTCGGAGCGCGTGCGCGACGAGGCCCGCGAACTGTTCGAAACGTTGTTCGGACGCGAACCGTTCGTCGAGGCGGATACCCGCGGCGGCAAACAGCGTGACACGGTGTACGGTGTCCAGTTGAACTCCAGGCCAGTCTGGGAGTTCGTCAGAGAACTGTGCGGAGCCGGTTCGTACGGCAAGACAGTGCCGCGTGAAGTGTTGCAGGGACGTCCCGAGGAGAAACTCGCGTTCGTCAACGGGATCACGCTGGACGGATACGTCACGGGTCAATCACTGGTCGTGTACGGTGGCATGTCGGAGGACCTCGCCGACGGCGTCGCGTCGCTGTTGCGAAGTTTCGGGGTTCCGAAGGTGTACGTCGGCCGGAAGTGGGTCGACGACTCCGACGCGTACTCCTACAACGTCCACGTGACCAACGACGCGCAGGAACTGGTGACGCCGATCGAACCACACAAGCGCGTCGAGACGTTCGAACAGCGGTACCGCGTCTACGTTCCCCAGGAGCGGGTCGACAGGACCGACTACGACTCGCGCTCCACAGAGTACTACGCGGCGCGGAACTTCGAGTACCGCGAGAGAAACTACATGTTCGATACGACGGCCGCTGACCTCGGTATCGAGGACGCACCGCCGCTCTACGAAGTGACGGACGTCGAGGACGCTGGCACACGCGAAATGTACGACATCGAACTCGCGGGACCGCACGAGTACGTTGTCGGTGGTGTCGTCTCGCACAACACGGTCAACGCCCCCAACGACTCGTCGGTCGCAGACGCCAAGGAGGTCTTCGAGTACATCTACGACCACGGCGGCAAGGGCGTCACCTACTACCGCGACGGGACGCGCTCGAAGCAGGTACTCACGACGCGGGCCAAAAACACCGAGTTCGCCGACGAGGCGGAAGCGGCAGAGGCGCTGGTCGAGCAGATCGAGGAGGTCTTCGGCGGGATCGAGGCGTTCGTCGGGAGCGAGGAGGTCCGGGCTGCCATCGACCAGCAGGTCGAGGACCTGCTCGGCGCGGTCGACGAGCGCGAGGAACTCGCCCAGAAGCGCGACCGGCCGGACGTGTTGCGTGGCGTGACCCAGCGCATCGACACCGGCTACGGGAAACTCTACGTCAACATCAACGAGGATCCCGAGGCGGACCGGCCCTTCGAACTGTTCGCCAACATCGGCAACTCCGGGGGCTTTACCGCCTCGTTCACGGAAGCGCTCGCGAAGACCATCTCGACGGCGCTCCGTGCGGGCGTCGATCCCCGGGAGATCGCAGAGGAACTCCAGGGCATCCGGTCGCCGAAGGTCGCCTGGGACAAGGGCGAACAGATCCAGTCGATCCCGGACGCCATCGGCACGGCGATGCACCGGTACCTCGAGGGCGACGTCGAGCGGGCCTATCCACAGCAACAGACCCTCGAGGAGACTGCCGAGGAAGCCGGGTCGGCCGACTCGCGCGGAGACCGCGAGCAGTCCCCCACACCGGACATCGGCGCGACGGAACCGGAACCCGACGGCGGCCTGAGCGCCGGCGACGGGGCCGCGACGGCCGAGGCCGACCAGCAGTCCCTCGTCGAGGCCGGGGAGAGCCCGGAGTGTCCGGAGTGTGGCTCGCTGTCGCTGTACTTCTCGGAGGGGTGCAAGACCTGCGAGTCCTGTGGCTGGTCGGAGTGCTGACGGGGACCGGACTACCTACACCTACGGTCCCTGCTCTGGAACGTGTGACACGCGGAGCCCTCGTCGGGACGTTCTCCCTGCGTTTTTGTTCTGTTGGTGACCGGTCGGCGTCTCTGATACTGTCGGCTGTGACTTCGCGGGGCCATTCGTCCCCCTTGGGACGCCGACCTGCGCGAGGACAACAGGAAAGTGGGCGGGGGACGTGTTGACAGGCATGAGCGAGTCGGGCGGGCGGCCGTGTCCACGGTGCGAGCGGCCGATGTACCGGCGCCACTGCAAGTACGTCTGTCCGGTGCACGGCGTCATTTTCGACTGTTCGGATACGTTCTACTGAGCCTCATCCGCTCGGGGTTTCCCGGTACCTGCTGTACAGCGGTCCCGAGAGGACGATCACGGCCAGGCCGGCCATGGCAACGAGCGCGGCCGGGCTGTAGGAGAAACCGGAGACCGAGAGCTGTCGCATCGAGTCGCCGGCGAAGATGGTCACCAGCGCCCACGGGACCTCGCCGAGGACGGTTCCGACGAGGAACGCGCCCACCGAGACGTCCGAGACGCCGGCGCCGTAGGAGACAGGATCCCCGGGAATCGGCGAGAGCCGCGCGGCGAGCACACCACGGGTCTCGCCGACGGTGTCGACCAGGTCCCGGCCGGAGGTGCCGACGAACCCCAGCAGGCCCTCGTCGCCGGCGTGACGAGCGATCAGAAAGGGGGGCAACCCGGTCAGCGCGGCGCCGGCGAGCGCGACCGGGAGCGCCACGACGGGGCCATAGAGGTAGCCCAGGACGAGCGCGACCGAACTCACCGGCCACAGCAGGAACGGCCGGATCAGGTAGACGCCGGCCAGCACCAGCGCGAACTGCACGGGGTGGGTGGCGAGGTGTTCCAGCCTGGCTACCACAGTCGCGGGCGAGTAGAGGGTCGCTGCCCCGAGCGCGACGGCCCCCAGACAGCCCATCCCGAGCAACTGGCGGTACGTCGCTCGCTCCATCTACCCCCACTGGCGGGCCGGTCGGCAAACGCTTTGTGGTCGCGTGCCAATACAGAGGCGTGACCGACCGGGTCGAACTCGGCGTGGCGCTGCTCGAACACCTCGAACACGAGGAACTCACACTCAAGCAGGCCATCGACCGGATCGAGACGATCACCACCGATCCACACCGCACCCGGGAGATACTCGACACGGCGGAACTCCGGGGTGTCATCGAACGCGAGGATGGCGTCGTCCGGCCGACCGGTGGGTCGTTCGTCCGGTTCCAGCGCGATGTCGTCCGCCGGGACGGCGAGTTCACCTGTCGGCGGTGCGGTGCGGACCTCTCGACGGGCCACTTCGTCCGGTTCGAGGCTGGCGAACTCGGCCCCTTCGGATCGTCGTGTATCCGGAAAGTGACCGGTCGGGAGAGTGAATAATCGATACCCGTCGACTGCTGTATACGGTTCAGCGTGGCGCTTGTCCGTCTGTTACGGTATATAGACTTTTTTATAATTTTACTTCATATTGTTTTGATATTATCGTCATATTTATTCGACTGTAAGCCAACCGACGGGTATGAGCGTTGACGTGTCGGACTTCACCGAACCGGCAAGCGGCACAATGCGAGGGCTCGTTCTCTTGACAGCGTACTTCCTGTTGATTCTGTTCGTGATCGGCGTCTTCGACCTTCTCTTGGGACTCTACCAACTGGTCTCGACAGGGCAGTTCACCGACCCAGCCGCAGTTGTCGAACTCCTCGATACCGTTCTCCTGTTGCTCATTATCGTCGAGGTTCACCGAACGCTCCTGGCGTACGTCCGCGATGAACCCATCGTACGTACCGTCATCGGGGCGGCCCTCGTCGCGATTGCCCGGGACATCATCAGTTTTCGAGTGGGGGACTTCGAGACGGCGACTGCTGCCCTGACCGCGGCCGGCGCGTTCGCGCTTCTCCTCATCGGACTGGTGGTGACGTACCTGGTGGTGTGGTGGATCAGTGCCCAGACCGACGAAGCCGATTGACTGGCCGTCTCTCGGACGGCTGTGCAAGCGCAGTCTGGGGCTGGTGGCCCGGTCAGGTCTCGGCGGCCGCCTCTGCGTAGGTCGTGTTCAGAAACTCGACGACGCGGTCGGATTCAGCCATCGTAACCCCGTAACTCTCGTCGACGAGCACTGGCACCTGTCGCTGGCCGGAGATGTCCTTGATCTCGTTGCGTTCCGAGTGCAGTGCCGAGACCTGAACCGACTCGTAGTCGAGCCCGAGTTCCCCGAGGCGATCGGCCACCGTTTCACAGTACGGACAGCCATCCAGTTCGTAGAGTGTGCGACTCATAGCTCGGTTCACTGTAGCGGGCCGCTCCCCAAAGAAGCGTCGGCGTCTGGTGAAAACATGAGCGTTGACCTTCGGTATTACACTCCAATCCACCCGGTAACGATTCGTTCAGGACTCGGTCGGCAGGAACCGGCGTGACACGCCTTCATACGCCCGCTCAGTCCACGTTGCCGTTGAGTGGTCCG
This sequence comes from uncultured Halobacteriales archaeon, assembly GCA_964471665.1. Classification (GTDB taxonomy): domain Archaea; phylum Halobacteriota; class Halobacteria; order Halobacteriales; family Haloarculaceae; genus SW-9-67-25. The sequence continues at coordinate 4,944 of CAYYHG010000021.1, forward strand.
TGACCGGGTGGAAATGTGAGGTGTGGTATCTGTTTCCCCGGATTCGCCGATCCCGGGTGGTGACATACCGAGCGAAAAGACGGCAGTCCTCAGCGCCGGGGTCGGGGCTGTGCTCGGCCCGGTTACCGGTCTGGCTGCTCCACGTGGCGCTCCCAGAACGCGTCCTGCGTGTACTTGGCGTAGGCGCCCTGGTAGCCACGCAGGAGGGCCAGCGGCGCGAGCGCGGCACGCAGCGGTGTGGCGATGGTCTCGTCGATTTCGGTAAAGACGGTGTTCCCGGCGAGCCGCTGGGCCAGCAGCGCCTGCTGGAGCGGGTCGTCGGCGTTCCGGGCCTCGTCGTGTGCCAGTCCGCCGAGCGTCGGGAGCACGTGTCGCAGCCGGCCCGGCGAACGAATGTCGACCACCATGTAACACAGGTCGTCGCCCTCGATCGTGAAGCTGTGGCGTTCGTGTTTCCCGACAGTGATCGTGTCACCGCCCGAGACGGGCACGTCTTCGCCGTCGATGTGGAACGTGGCGTCGCCGGCCAGTATCTCGAAGCGCTCGACGCTCTGCTCGTGGTAGTGCTCCGGCGGCCCGTCGAACCCCGGTTTGTGGACGCCGACCGATCGGATCGTGTCCGGTTCGTCCTCCGGACCGGGTAACGGAGCGCTCCACACCGCCTGTGTCGGGTGTGAGGTCAACGCCCCGGCCCGACGACCGAGGAGACCCGCAAGCTCTCCGCCGGGCGCCATCTCGAATCCCGTACCCGGGATGGGCTGCCCGTGTTCGTCTAGCGTGCGACCGGTCGTGATCATACCCAGTGTAACGGCTCCAGCGGACAAAAAACTGCGGTCCTGCCTCTACGGCCAGAGCCAGCGGTGCCTCTCGGATGGACGGACTGGTACTGTGGGCCCAACACAGAGTACGCGGCTCGTAAAGCACTACGTTTCCGCGTCCACGGCCGACTCGACGGCCTCGACGACGTTCGCGACCACTCTTTCGACGCGCTCGCTCTCGGCGTAGACGCGGACGTACGGTTCGGTCCCGCTGGAGCGGACGAGTGTCCAGTCCCCGTCCGGAAACTCGAGACGGACGCCGTGGTCGGTGTCGACGGTCGCGCCGGGGAACCGCCCGGGCAGTGACGTCTCCAGGCGGTCTATGACCCGTGCTTTCGCCTCGTCCGGACAGCGCACGCTCTCCTTGCGGTAGGGGCGCTCTGTGACGGGTCCGCGGAGCGCCCCGAGTCCATCGCGGGCGACCAGCCGGACGAAGACGGCCGCGGACGCGACACCGTCGATCCACCCGCCGAGCGAGGGGTGGCTGTGTTTCCACGGTTCGGCCGCGAAGACGACGGCGGTGTCGTCGTGTCCGGCCCGGCGGACCCTCGCGACACCCTCGTGGAGGGCCCCGAGGCGCACGCGCTCGACGCGTCCGCCGGCGGCACGGACGCGCTCGTCGATCCGCCCCGACGCGTTGGGTGTCGTCACGACAACGGGATCGGCGGCGGCGCTCTCGCCCGTGTAGTGTTCGGCGAGAACCGCGACGACGGTGTCCTCGTGGACCACCTCGCCGTCGCCGTCGACGAAGACGACGCGGTCGGCGTCCCCGTCGTGACCGATCCCCAGGTCGGCCCCGCTGGCGACGAACGCGCGCAGGTCCGACAGTGACTCGGGCGTGGGTTTGCTCTCGCGGGCGGTGAAGTGGCCGTCGACGCTGGCGTTGAGCGCGCGGACGTCGGCCCCGAGGCTCGCGAGTACCTGCGGCGTCGCGAGGCCTGCCATCCCGTTTCCGCAGTCGACGGCGACCGTCAGGCCGCCGGGATCGGCGCCGTGCCTGCCCGCGAAGTCGACGACTGCCTCGCGGTAGGCCGGGAGCGGGTCCGCCCGTTCGTCTTCTCTCCACTCCTCCCAGTCGGCTGCGGCGGTACCGGCCTCGACCCGCTCCTCGAGACGTCGCTCGCCCGTGCGGTCGTACTCCTGGCCGTCGATGAAGATCTTGACGCCGTTGTCTGGCGGCGGATTGTGGCTCGCGGTGAGCATGATCCCTCGGCGTCCCCGGGAGGCGAACGCGAGCGCCGGTGTCGGGACCGTCCCGGCACGCTCGACGCGCGCCCCGGCGCTCTCGAGGCCGGCGACGAGGGCGTTCTCGAGCGCCCGCCCGGTCACGCGCCCGTCGCGTCCGACGACGAAGTCCGCACCGTCTGCCCCCGCCGCCTGCCCGACTGCCAGGGCCAGCTCGGTGGTCACCTCCTCGACTGGACCGCGGATCCCGGCGGTCCCGAACAGCTTCATGCCCGCCCGTTCGGCCCCACTCGGTATTAGTCCCTGTGGCTCTGCCCGGCCGGCTCGTCCGGCCGTCGGCGTTCACCCGCGCACCTTCCGGGAACACCGAAGCCGACGACGGAGACGGCGGTCGATCTCTGTCGGCGCTCTCTCACGAGTCCTCGATCAGTACCCGGAGAGTTCGAACTCGCCGAGCGTCGAGAACGTCGAGATACCCGAGGGGTGGGGGACCTCGTGGATCGGCGCCTCCATGATCAGCCAGGCGTAGACCTCCCGTCCCTGGATGGGCTCGTCGTCGACGTACTGTGCGGGGTGGTAGAAGTTCAGTTCGGTCTCGAGGTCGAGCACCCGGGTCGCCTCGCCGATCTCGTCTGGGTCGGACCGGACGACGACCATCTCCTTGTTCTCGTCGAGCGGAATGTCGATCGTCTGGGAGAACGTCTCGTGGGTGAACTGGACCATCTTCTGGTCGTCGCCCTCGACGTAGAACTCACTGTCCGGCTGGGTCCACTCGTCGCCGTCGAAGAGGCGCGTCTGGACCGACCCCGCGGCGCCCGGCGTCGGCTTGAACGACCAGTACGACAGGTAGTACTGGACGGGACCGTCGTTGTCCCGGCGGTCGGGTTTGTTCAGGTACTCGGTGATGTACCCGGGGCCGTGGCGCTGCCAGGAGGGCACGAACACGCCGTCCTCGTAGAAATCGAAGTTGATGTAGTAGTTGTACGGCCCGAAGCGGTGGCCCGAGTGGAAATCCTTGGCGTTGGGCAGGGCGCCGGTGTGGAAGTGGGACCGCAGCCGGAAGCCGCCGGGGTGGCGGCCGGTTTCGGGGTAGTCGGTCTTGCCCAGGACGCCCGGACCGCCGAAGGTCGAACTGTGGATGTCCCAGTAGAGGAGGTTCCCGCTGAACACCGGCTCGTCGTCCGGGAAGTACCACTCCCGGGTGTTCCGGCCGTTCCGCTCGGGGAGGTCGTAGCCCGTCGGGGTGGCGACCGCCGCCAGGTCCTCGAAGACGTCACTTCCGTTGTAACTCGCAGTGACAACAGCACCCTCCGTGGTCGGGGGCGACCAGTCGACGCTCCAACTCGACTGCTCGATCGAGGACGGCGGCGTGTCGATGTTGTGAAAGCCCTGCGGGCCGGTGATCTGCGGGCGCTGATTCATCGGCGGGACCGGAACCTCGCCGAGCAGCGACTCGCCTGCCGGTTCCATGTCCGCGACCATGTCCATCGGCGAGGTCCGGACGAAGTCGTCGACCCGCGTGGCGTCGATCAACTCGAACTCGTTGCCGGAGACGTCGACGAAGGTGCTCAGGAGCGAGAGGCCGCCGTCGTCGTTGATGAAGTAGTACGCGACCGGGGTCACTGCGCCGTGCGGGCGGCCGTCGTAGGACGTGATCACCTCGGCGACCTTCACGAATGGATACCACTCGCGGCCCTCGAGGTGTTGCCAGACCTCGTCGTGGCCGAGGACGAACTCGTGGCGTCGCCGCTGGAGTTCGTTCGTGTACCCCCGCTCCCACTCGATGTCCATGGGATCGGTGACGTGGAGGCCGACCAGTTCGTCGGTCGTCCGGTCGACGAGCCCGTACGCCACCTGCCTGTCGGTCGCCGTGACGTTGAACGACGTCTGTTCGGCGGTCACTTCCTCGGCCGACATCGCGGTGATGTCCAGCGTCTCCGATCCCCGCGACGCCTCGCAGGTCATGCCGGTCGTCCCCTGGACGCTGACCGCGTCGAGGTCGTTGGTCAGCGGATCGTACGCCTCGAACGAGGCGAGATAGTCGCCGACGACATCGTGGACCTCCGGGTCCTGACACAACTGCTCGACGGCCTGGCGCTTGCGGTAACTCCACAGCGCCTTGTAGTTCGACTTGCTGACGTCCCGGGTCCCGATCCGGCGCGCTTCGGTGATCCGCTCGCCCGGTTCCGGGGTGTTTTCCTGTGCCGCCACACCCGACGTTGCCTCGTCTATCCCGCCTGCCACCACGGCACCACCCGCCGCGACCGTCCCGAGGGACGCGAGGAACCCTCGACGTCCGATCTGTTCTGACAGCTCGTCAAAATTCATGTCCGGGTAGATGTTACTCAACCACACACACTTATCTGTTGGGCAGTCTATAGACGTGTTTTAATTTCACCCGCGGAAGATGACGGGTCGGATCGGGCGCCGGCACTGCCCTGGCGCACGGCAGTTCCCGAAACGCATGCTTTAACACGCCGACATCGAACGTTCGAGTGATGAGCGAGAGGACATCGCGACGACGGTTCGTACGGCGGATGGGCGTCGTGGTTGCCGCCGGCGCAATCGCCGGCTGTGGCGGCGACGGCGGCGACGGCGGCGACGGCACCAGCGACGGCGGTGGAGAGGGCGGCGGCGAAGACACGTCGCCGACGGACACACCGACCGGGACGCCGACCGCGACAGCCACGCCGACGGCGGCAGAGACGGAGACACCGACGGCGGCAGGGTCGGAGACACCGACGGCGACCCAGACGGCCACCGCAACCGGGGACGGCAACGCGGCGGTCGACGAGTACCTCTCCGACGTCGGCAACTACGACGGATCGGTCGCCGACATGACCGGCCAGGGCGAGGTTGTTGTCGACGTCGGCGCGCAGGGCAACGGCGGCGGGTTCGCCTTCGGACCGCCGGCAGTCCGGATCGAAACCGGCACGACGGTCGTCTGGGAGTGGACCGGCATGGGTGGCCTGCACAACGTCGTCGCCGAAGACGGGACGTTCGAGAGCGGCGGCCCCGTCACCGATCCGGAAACGACATTCGAGTACACTTTCTCCGAGTCGGGCACGTGGCTGTACTTCTGTAACCCACACAAGGCACTCGGAATGAAGGGGGCTGTCGTCGTCGAGTGATAGGGACGTGCGTGATTCGTTAGAGCAATCACTGTGCGACCGACAGCCGGCCGTACGAGCACAAACCGATACCCTAATTATACCGGTCGACGTAAGCCCTGATACTTTCAGCCGGGAACGTCCGGCTGAGAAGTATCAAAAGTTACGTCGACCGGTATACCATCGACACAGTTGCTATCTGACTGACTATGAGCACGCCGCCGTGGTTTCTTCTCCGAGCTGCCGAATATACGCCGGGCTGGATCCAGGAGTTTTTCAACTCGGAGCTGGCGCTCGTTGCCTTTCTGGGGCTCTGCGTTCTCGAGGGACTCATGCTGTTGCGATTCATGCCGACGGAACTGGTCGTCCCGAGTGCCCTCTTTTTCATCGGGTCGTCACCGCCGGAGGTGGTCGCGATCGTGACGATCGCCGTGGTCGGGACGACCATCGGACAGGTGGCCCTGTTCTGGTTCGTCCGGCGTGGGGGGCGGGAGTACGTCCTGCGAAAGCGGTGGTTTCCGGTCGACGAGGAGCGCGTCGAGCGGTTCGACGCGTGGTTCGAACGGTGGGGGCTGGTCGCCGTCCCGGTGAGTAACACACTCCTGTTCGTCCGTGGCCTCATGACGTTCCCCGCCGGTCTCTCCGAGATGGACTGGCGGACGTTTCTCGTCCTCTCGGCACTGGGATCGACGTCCTTCCAGGTGATCCTCGCGGCCGTCTATCTCTACGCCGAACAGATCATCGTTCTCTCCTGACGCAGATCAGAAGTGAATCAGAGAATGACCGTTTTGTAGCGGAGGAACTCCTCGATGGTCTTGCCGAGGCCTTCCCGGCTGATGCCCGAAGCCTTGTTCCCCCCGAACGGGAAGTCGCCCAGCCCGTGGCTCGGGGCGCCGTTGATGCGGACCGCGCCGGCGTCGACACGATCAGCAAGTGACAGCGCCCGGTCGTACTCGGAGGTGAAGACGGCAGCGTCCAGGGCCAACTCGCCGGCGTTGGCCAGTTCGATGGCCTCCTGTTCGTCGCTAAAGCGGGTGACAGCCGCGACGGGGCCGAACTGTTCTTCCGTGAGGATCCGCGCGTCGTGGGGGATGTCCGCAAGCAGCGTGGGTTCGTACCAGACACCCTCGGAGCCGCCGCCGCGCACGAGCGTCGCGCCCCGGTCGACCGCGTCGGTCACCAGTTCGTCGACCCACTCGGCCTGGTCTTCGCTGATCAGCGGGCCCACCGTCGTCGCCTCCTCGAAGAGGTCGCCTTGCTGCCAGCCGTCCATCTCGGCGTCGATCCGGGCCACGAGGTCGTCGTGGATGTCGTCGTGTGCCAGCACGCGACTCACCGCCGAACACCGCTGGCCGGCGTACTTGAGCGACCCCGCGGTGCAGGCGCCCGTGACAGTCGAGAGGTCGGCGTCGGGGAACACCAGGGCGGGCGCGTTCCCGCCCAGTTCCATGTGCAACTGGACCATACCGGACTGGCGGGCGACGTGCTGGCCGGCCCGCGAGGAACCGGTCATCGCGATGGCGTTGACCCGGTCGTCGCCCGCGAGCAGGTCCCCGACTTCCGAGCCCCGCCCGGGCACGAAGTTGAACGCGCCGTCGGGCGTCCCCGAGTCGGCGATACACTCCGCGAGGATCCCGCCGCTGACGGGAGTCTTGCTGGCGGGCTTGAGAATGACGCTGTTGCCCGCGGCGATGGCTGGCGCGACCTGCAGGGCAGTGGTCGCGAGGGGGTAGTTGTAGGGGGCGATACACAGCACCGTCCCGATTGGTTCGGGCTTGACGATTCCCTGCCAGCCCTCGTGGCCCTCGGTGGTGCCCTCGAGGTACTCCCCGTCGATGTTGTGGGCTTCCTCGATGGCGCGGCGGAACCGCTCGACTGCGGAGTCGACCTCGCCGCGGGCGCTCGAAATGGGCTTGCCCGCCTCCCGGACGATCACCTCCGCCAGTTCGTCCTTGCGGGCCTCCAGGTTGGCTGCAATCTCCTCGAGCCAGCGGGTGCGCTCGACGATGGTGGTGTCGCGCAGCACCGCCTCCGTACGCTGGGCCGCTGCGAGAGCCTGATCGGCGTGGCCCGCGTCGGCCGCCGTGATCGCCGTGAAGACCCCGCCGTCGGCCAGATCCGTCACCTCGATCTCGTCGTCTCCATCGACCCAGGAACCGCCGATGTACAGCTCGTCCGGGTAGTTCGGCTTCGTGGTTGCCATGTGTATATATATTTACTACGCTACGAAAAAACTTTGGTGGTATTTCACCGCCCGGGCTGGCGTGGTCGGCTATCGCGAAATATCGCGGTCGGGGTCGTCGAGAACCGCGTCGACGTCGGCCGGGTCGACGGTCGCGAGGTCGCCGGGAATCTCCCGTTTGAGCGCGGCCGTGGCGGCAGCGACCGACAGCGCCCGGTCCAGCGAATCCCCGCGGAGATACGAGGCGAGCAGCCCGCCGACGAACGCGTCGCCGGTCCCGACCGGATACCGGTTTGCCGTCTCGAAGGTCGACTGCGTGTAGACGTCGCCCTCGAGCAGCGCCGTCGCGCCCGCCTCGCCCTGCGTGACGACGACGAGGTCGATGTCGTGGGACGAGGCGAACTCGCGGGCGACCGTCTCCGGACGCCCGGCGGCGTCGAAGATGGTCGCCGCGTCGCGGTCGGCGACGACCAGGACGTCCACGTCGCCGAGCAGTCCCGACAGCGTCTCCCGGGCGGACTCCGGGGACCAGAGTTTCCCGCGGTAGTTCACGTCGAACACGCGGGCCGTGTCGTTGCGACCCGCGAGTGCGAGCAACTCGGCGGTGGTGTCGGCCAGCGTCTCCGAGAGCGCGGGCGTGATGCCCGTCGTGTGGAAGGCGTCCGCGGCGGCGATACGGTCGGTCGGCAGGTCCCCGGGGGTGGTCTCCCGGACGGGCGTCCCGGCGCGGTCGTAGACGACCGAGGCAGTCCGGCTCTCCGCGCCGGGTTCGAGATAGTAGGTCCCGACCCGTCCCTCGTCGGTCCAGTCGACCAGCGGGTCGACGCCGTGGTGGCGGAGCGTGCCGGTGATCCGCCGGCCCAGGCTGGAGTCGTGCAGGCGGGAGAGCCAGGCGCTGTCGAGCCCGAGGCGGGCCGCGGCGACGGCAACGTTGCTCTCGGCCCCGGCGACGTGGACCGCGAACTCGTCGCTGGTCTCGAGGCGCTCGTCGCCGGTCGGAGAGTACCGAAGCATCGTCTCGCCGAACGTCGCGAGCGAGGGCGGGTCCGTCATCGGTCAGCTCCGGCCGACGCCCGGCGGTTCGTCGGTGTCGACGACGATCTCGTGGGCCTCGATGTCCTCCAGGGCAGCCAGTTGGCCCCCGACGTTGACGATCTCCCCGTCAGACTCGACGACGAGCGTGGCCTTCTCGCGGTTCGTCCCGAAGGCGACGCTGACGACAGTCCCGTGGACGGTGCGACGGTCGCCGGTCGCGATGTCGCGGCCCTCGATGGAGGCGTACAGCGTCTCCTCGATGGCCTGGAGTTCGGCGACACACCGGCGGATGGTCGTGTACTGGCGTGGGAACGGCCGCTGGGTGTCGACACTCGAGATTGTCTCGCTGGTCGTCCAGAGCACGGTGTTGAAAAAGCCGGTGACCAGAAAGCCCAGTTCCGAGCGGTTGAAGATCACGCCGTACCTGTCGGCGTCGTTCCGGAGCGCCTCGGTGGTGGCGAACAGCGCGTACTCGCCGTCGCCGACCGCGACGATGGGCGTCGTGATCCCGTCTCGCGCCCTGACGGTATCCGCGACATCGGTGTAGCCGTACTCGTCCGGCCCGGGTGCCTCCGCGGCCGGCGAGAGCAACAGATCGACCGCAACGCCCTCGCTGCGCGTGTCCGCGATGGCGTCACCGAACTCCGCGAGCAGGTCGGTATCCAGCGAGAGGAGGAGTTCGTACTCGGCGTCGTCGATGATCTCCTCGATGTACCGGAGGATGGTCGAGCGGGATTTCACGAGCGAGGCACCCTCGGCGCCGCGGGCCGGTGCGACGTACCGGTCGGACAACCCCTCCAGGAGGTCCTCGAGAGAGCCCTGGACGTCGCCGAACGACTCCTCGGGATCGACCGCCAGCACCTTCATCGGCCGGGACTCCTGGAGTTCGACCAGCCCGGTTTCGGCCAGGTCGCGGACCGTATCGTAGACGCGGGGCTGTGGGATGTCCGCCCGCTCGGCCAGCTCCGAGGCGGTCAGTTCGCCGTGTTCCAGCACCGTGAGGTACGCCTTGACCTCGTACTCGGCGAAGTCGAACCGTTCTGCCAGCTGCTCCAGGGATCCGTGGAGGTCGTCGGCCATGCTGGTTCGTCTCTGGTCCCCCCACCAAGTTATCGGTTGCGACCGAAAGCTAAACTGGCCGTGCCCGCGAGCAACGATCATGAGCGCCCCGACGACGGACGGTCCGCTCGGACTCCACGGCGTCGTACCGCCGACGATCACAGCCTTCGACGAGGACGCCGACCTCGCGCCCGAACAGTGTGCCGCCCACGCCCGGTACGTCGTCGACGGTGGCTGTCACGGCGTGTTCCCACTGGGGACCAACGGCGAGGAGCCCCTCGTCACCCCCGAGGAACACGAACGCGTCGTCGAGGCTGTCGTGCAAGAGGTCGGCGACGAAGTGCCGGTCATCGCCGGCGTCGGCGGGCCGTCGACCCGCCGGGCGGTCGCCAACGCCCGCCGACTCGAGCGTGCGGGTGCCGACGGCGTGGTCGCGGTCACTCCCTATTACTACCCCGTCGACGACGACGCCGCGGTCGCCCACTACGAGGCCGTCACCGACGCCGTGGATCTCCCGACCTACGTCTACCACATCCCCCCGCGGACCGGCAACCACCTCTCGCTTTCCGCCTGGGAACGGATCGCCGCAATCGACGGCGTCGCGGGCGTGAAGGATTCGAGCAAGGACGTCCCCTGGTTCGCCCAGGCGATGGCACGCGCCCCCGAACAGACCTACCTCGTGGGGTCGGATTCGTTGCTCCACGCCGGCTTCGGACTGGGCGCCGCGGGTGCGGTCAGCGCCGTCGCGAACGTCGTCCCGTCGCTGGTCGTCGACTGCTACGACGCGGCCCGGGCCGACGACTGGGAGGCCGTCCGCGACCTCCAGGGCCGGATCTTCGAGATCAGGGGCGCGCTGAAAGCTGGCCCGTACATGGCCGGCGTCAAAACTGCCCTCGGTGTTCTCGACGTGCCCGTCGACCCGGGACCGCTCCGGAACCCACTCCGGCGGATGGACGAAACGGACCGGGCGGCCCTCGCCGACCGACTCGACGAACTCGGGGTGCGGTGATTCCCGGTGTCGTCGGCCGGACCCACCTGTCGGCGGTGACGGCAATCAGACGTGCTCGTCGAGAAAGTCCACGACGCGGGTGTACGCCTCGACGCGGTTCTCGAGTTTCGAGACGCCGTGGCCCTCGTCCTCGAAGACGAGTTTCTCGACGGGGACGCCCTGGTCGCGGGCCCGCGCGACGATCTGTTCGGCCTCCGCCAGTGGGACGCGGGGATCGTTGGCCCCGTGCAGGACGAACAGCGGCGCCTCGATCTGTTCGATGTTGTTGATGGGGCTGATGCGTTCGAGCAACCCGCGGTCGTCCGCGAGGGAGCCGTACTCCGCTTCCCGGAGCTGTCGCCGCCAGGGACCCGTGTTCTCGAGGAAGGTGACGAAGTTCGCGATGCCGACCGAATCGATCCCCGCGGCCCACCGGTCGGGGTACTCCGTCAGCGCCGCGAGCACCACGAACCCGCCGTAGGAGCCACCCTTGGCGACGATCCGGTCGGGATCGATTGCCGGGCGCCGCTCCAGCCAGTCGACCGCCGCCTCGATGTCCCGGACTGCGTCCATCCGCTTTTCGACGTCGTCGAGGTGGGTGTAGGCCTTGCCGTAGCCGGTCGATCCCCGGACGTTGGGTTCGAAGACGGCGTACCCACGCGAGAGGAAATACTGGATCAGACCCGAAAAGGAGGGACGACGCTGACTCTCCGGGCCGCCGTGGATGTCGACGATCACCGGCGTCTCGCCCTCGCTGGTGTCCCCGGGGACCGAGAGGAAGGCCGGAACCTCGCGGCCGTCGAAGGTCTCGTACCGGACGAGTTCCGGTTCCACGAACGACTCTGTCGGGACACCTGCCGTCGAGGCGTGCGTCCAGCGGGTCGACGCGTCCACACGGTCGGAATCGCCGGCCCCGCGCAGCTCGGGGAGGCTGACGACGTAGACGTTCGTGTTCGTCGCCCTGCCCGACGCCGAGAGCGCGAACCGCTCGCCGCCGGGTCCGAAGCTCACGCCGCCAGCGACGTCCCCCGGCAGGGCGGGCGCGGCGAACTCCTCGACGGTGAGCGCGCCAGTCAGTGTGCCGGCAGTCAGTTCCGTGTACCCGTCGACGTTGCGCGAGTAGACGAGCAGGCCGGTCTCCTCGTCCAGCGCCACGCCGTCGACGTTCCAGTCGCCGCCCTCCCGGACGGTGTCCAGCTGGCCGGTTTCGGTGTCGAGTCGCGCCAGATAGAGCGTGTCGGCGCCGTCGTCCGTGACGAGATACAGCGCCTCGCCATCGGGTCCCCACCCTGCGCTCAGATACCGCACGTCCCCCTCGTGGGGGGTCAGGTGGGTCAGCTCGCCCGTCTCCGTCTCGAGGACGTAGACGTCCTGGTCGAAACTCCAGTGGGCCTCGGTGACGACGAGGCGGTCGTCGTCGGGGCTCCACCCGCCGACCGAGAGCCAGCCGTCGCCCTCGTAGACCAGCGTGGCGTCCTCGCCGGTGTCGTCACGACCCTGCACGTAGATGTCGAAGACCGCCTCGTCCCGGCGGTTGGACGCGAACGCGAACCGCTCGCCGTCGTGGCTCCAGCCACCCCAGCGGTGTTTCGCGTCGGGCGTTCCCGTCAGGTTCGTCACCGTCCCGTCGGCGTCGAGCCGGTGCAGTTGCGTCCGCTCGTTGCCGCCCTCGTCCATCCCGAAGACGAACTCGGGTCGGTCGGGCGAGGCGGTGACGAAAGAGACCGGTTCGTCGTAGAAGGTTCGCTGTTCGGGCCAGGCGCCCGGCGTCTCGAGCGTCCAGACCTGCGAGACGCCAGTCGTGTCCAGCAGGAACGCGACCGTCCCGTCGGGGGCGATCGTCGCCCCGTAGGCGCTCCGGATCGTCAGGTAGCGTTCGATGTCGTACACGCGGTGAGTGTGGGCGCGGTGGCTCATAACGGTGGTGCGTGCGGGTGCGATCGATCGATCCCGAGCCGAAAGCCACTACAGTTTTGACACAGGGTGCCCACCGGCCGGTATGCGCGTCGCGTTCGTCGCCATGGAGACGACCAACCACCGCGAGACGGAGGGGAACCGCCGGTTCGAGCGGCTCGCGGAGGCGTTGACCGAGGCCGGCCACGACGTGGCGGTCTTCTGTACCCGGTGGTGGAGCAGCGACACCGAGTCGACGGAACTCCAGGGAGTTCGCTACCACGGTCTCGCCGAGCCCGACGCCCTCGCGTCGTTCTGTGTCCGACTGCCCTACAGACTCTTGCAGTACGGTCCGGACGTCGTCCACACGCGTCCCACGCCCCCGCCGCAGGTCGTCGCCGCCTCCACGGGGGGGACGCTCGCTCGCGCGCCCCTCGCCCTGGAGTGGTACGGCGACGAGCAGCTCGATACCGACAGCCGTGCCGCGCGGATCGTGGCACGCGAACCACAGCTGGTCGTCACGCCCTCGGAACTCGTCCGCACCCGGGTTCGCGAACTCGGCGCGCTCGACGAAGGCTCGCGGGTCATCCCCGAAGGGATCGACTTCGGCGCGGTCACCGACGCCGACACCGCCGGGGCGGTCGACGTCGCCTACGCACACCCCTTAGACGAGAGCGCGAACGTCGAGAGCCTGCTGCTCGGGCTGGCGGAACTGCGGGACCGCGAGTGGACCGCCACCATCGTCGGCGACGGCCCGCACCGCGACGAGTACGAGAGGCAGGCCGCCGACCTGCGCATCGACGACCGCCTGAGCTTCGTGGGCGCCTGCGACCGCGAGCGCCGACTGAGCGTCTACCGCGGTGCCCACGTGTTCGTCCAGACGGCCTCCCGGGAGTACTTCGCGACCGAGTTGCTGTGGGCCCTGGCCTGTGGCTGTGTCGGCGTCGTCGAGTACCAGGCCGAGTCGAGTGCGCACGAACTCATCGAGAACCACGAGCGCAGTTTCCGGGTCACCGATCCCCAGCAGATCGCCGACGCCATCGTCGACGCAGGCCGGTTCGACCGCCTCGAGAGCGACGACACCTGGGCGGTCTACGACCACGGCGCCGTCCTCGACCGGTACGTCGACACCTACGATGAACTGACCACCGAGTTCAGCTTCGTCTGACGAACCCCCGGCCGCCGCCTTTTTTGCCCGCCGCCTGCGTAGTGCCGGCAACCCTGCGAACGGTCCACATTCATGTTCGAGATACGGACGACCGACCCGGCCCGACTCAAGCGGATCACCGCAGCGGGCGGCGCCGCGCTGGTTCTGGGACTGTTCATGATCGGATTCAATCTGCTCGTCCCGCTCGTCGCAGGCGCCGGCTACGGCGCCTCGAACATCGCGTTTGGACTGTTCGGGGTGCTCGTCGTCGTCCTGGCGACCTACCCGACCTACCAGGCTGTCCTGCGACTGGAAGCGGACTGACTATCAGAGCTCGCTCTCGAAGTCCGCGAGCGCGTACGCCGGTTCGGCGCCGCGCCGGTCGAGTGTCTCGTTGGCGAGCAGCCAGTAGACGACCGACAGGGCCTTCCGGCCCTTGTTGTTCGTCGGGACGACGAGGTCGACGTTGCTGGTGGTGTTGTTGGAGTCACACATCGCGATGACCGGGATGCCGACGGTGATGGCCTCCTTGACCGCCTGCGAGTCGCCGATCGGGTCGGTCACGACGACGACGTCCGGTTCGATGTAGCCGTCGTACTTGGGGTTGGTGAGCGTCCCGGGGATGAACCGGCCGGTGCGGGCGCGCGCCCCGACGGCCTCTGCGAACTTCTCGGCCGGGAACCGGCCGTACTGGCGCGAGGAGGCCACGAGGATCTGCTCGGGGTCGTAGTTCGCGAGGAAGTCGGCGGCCGTCCGGACGCGCCTGTCGGTCATCGAGACGTCCAGCACGTACAGCCCATCGGTCCGGACGCGGTGGATGAACCGCTCCATGTCCTTTGTCTTTTGCTGGGTGCCGATGTGAACGCCGGCCCCCAGGTAGTCGTCGACCGGGATGAGGAGGTCTGCCTCCTCGTCGGGCATGACGTCTTCGTCTAGGTCCGGCCCCTCGTCTGTCTCGGCCTCGGCCGCGTCGGCCTCGGCGGACGGTTCCTCGGTCGTTGCCTCGGGTTCGTCCGTCTCGACCACGGCACCAGCCTCGCCGGCTGGTTCGGGGTCGACCTCCGATTCGGACGCGTCGAGGCCTTCGTCGTCGTTTCCGCTCATGCGTTGTGTTCGATCCTGATGAGTTCGTTCAGCTTCGCCGTGCGCTCGCCGCCGACCGTCCCCGTCTTGATGTACGGGGCGTCGGTCGCGACGGCGAGGTGTGCGATAGTGGTGTCCTCCGTCTCCCCGCTCCGGTGGGAGATGACCGGGTCGTAGCCCGCGCCGACCGCCAGTTCGACCGCGTCGACCGCGTCCGAGAGCGTCCCGATCTGGTTGGGCTTGACGAGGATGCTGTTGCCCGCACCCTCCTCGACGCCCCGCTCCAGCCGGTCGACGCTCGTCACGAACAGGTCGTCCCCACAGACCAGGGTCCGGTCTGCTCGCGGGCCGGCCCCGCTCGCACTTCCCGAGACGCGTTGCGCTTCGCTGCCGACCCGGTCGGTCAGCCGCGCAAAGCCCGCGAAGTCGTTCTCGTCGAGCGGGTCCTCGACGTAGGCGAGACCGTACTCGGCGACGAGGTCCGCGACGTACGCGATCTGTTCGTCGCGCTCGCGGACGCGGTCGCCGTAGACGTAGCCGCCGGCGTCCCCGTCGTACAGTTCGGCGGCGGCCACGTCCAGGCCGAACCGGACCTCGAACCCGACCTCGTCGGAGACCCGGTCGACGGCCTCGGCCATCACCTCGAAGGCGGCCGCGTCGTCGATGGGTGGCGCCCACGCGCCCTCGTCGCCCTTGCCGCAGGCGACGCCCCGTTCGGCGAGGATCTCTGCGGCCGCGTCGTGGACGGCCGCGTTCGCGAAGACGGCCTCCTCGACGCTCGGGGCGCCGACCGGTACGGCCAGGAACTCCTGGATGGCCGTCGCCTCGGCGGCGTGTTCGCCGCCGCCGATGACGTTGCCCAGCGGCACGGGGAACGTGTTCCCCCGGAAGGTTCCCCCGAGGTGCTGGAACAGCGGCAGGCCGGCAACGTCGGCCCCCGCCTTCGCGGCGGCCATCGAGACTGCAACGGCGCTGTTGGCGCCGATGTGGGAGAAGTCGTCCGTGCCGTCGGCGGTGTGCAGGGCAGCGTCGACTGCGCGCTGGTCGCCAGCGTACACCTCGCCCACGAGGCGGGGGAGGGCGTCCTCCCGTGCCCGGGCGATGGCCTGTTCGACCGGGAGTTCGATGGCCTCGTGCTCGCCGGTGCTGGCCCCCGAGGGTGCCTTTGCGCGGCCGAACCCGCCGTTTTCCGTGTGGACGTCCGCCTCGACGGTCGCGTTGCCCCGCGAGTCGAGAACGCGCCGGAGGCCGACGTCCGTGATCAGCGTCACTCGCCGTCACCCCGGCGGACGGTGAACGGCAGGACGTCCGCGTCGTACTCCTGGGCTGCGATGAGGATCGGCTGTGTCTGCTCCGTGTCGACGAGTACCGGCGCGCCGTAGGCGACCTGCAGGGCCCGCGCGCCGATGATGCGTGCCTTCTCGTAGCGGTTGTCCGTCCTGGCCATCATTGATAGGGTGCGACCACGTCGACCAGATCCTTGTGCGAGACGAGCATCCGGCGACAGCAGTGCCGCTCGACGCCGAGGTCGTCGAGCACCCTCTCCGGGTCTTCGGGGCTCTCGGCCTCGCGGGTGCGGGCCTTGAACTCCTCCCAGTGTTCGCCGACGACGTTGCCACACGTGAAACACCGGACTGGTACCATCATGGTATCACCGGTAGGACTTCTGGTAGCGGGCCCGTGCGCCGGGGCCGCCCCACTTCTTGGATTCGGACTGGCGGACGTCGTTGACCAGCAGCGAGCGGTCGAACGACATGAACGCGTCCCGGAGTTCGGCGTCGCTCGTGTGCTCGACGAGGCCCCGCGCGATGGCGGTCCGGGTGGCGTCGGCCTGTCCCATGACGCCGCCGCCCTCGACCGACACCTCGACGTCGATGTCGTCCCGGAGGCCCTCGCCCCCGATGCGGAACGGTTCGAGCATCTTCAGTTGTGCCAGTTCCGGATCGACCAGTTCGACCGGCCGCGAATTCACGCGAATCCGTCCCTGGCCGTCCCGGATGGTCGCCCGTGCGATCGCCGTCTTCTTTTTGCCTGATGTGTTCGTTACCATGTCTTGGACGCTCCGAGTGATTCGCTGATCTCGCCCAGCGAGACGAACTTGATTGTCGAGAGTCGATCCAGCGACGCGTCCTCGAGAATCTCTCCCTCGTCGTCGTAGGGGTTGCCCACGTAGACGCGGACGTTCTCGAGCGCCTCCCGGCCGCGGGGACGCTTGTAGGGGAGCATGCCCCGGATCGACCGCTTGAAGATTCGGTCGGGGCGTTTGGGGTACATCGGGCCGCGGTCCGAGCCCTGTTCGCGCCGTGCCCGGAACGTCTCCTTGACGTCGGTCTCCCGGCCGGTCACGACCGCCCGTTCTGCGTTGACGACCGCGATCCGTTCGCCGTCGAGCGCGCGCTCGGCGACCTGCGAGGCGACGCGGCCGAGAACGCAGTCCCGCGCGTCCACGACCGCGTCGGCGTCGAAGGTTGCGACGCTCATCGGATCACCCGCACGTTCGCGCCCTCGGGGTTGTCTTCGAGTGCCTGTTCGAGTCGCATTGTCTCACCGACCTGCTCGATCTTGGTCTCGGCGGTGCCGGAAAAGTCGACGGCGGCGACCGTGACCTCCTTGCGGAGTGTGCCGCTGCCGAGCACCTTGCCGGGCACGACGACCGTCTCCGCTTCCCTGGCGTACCGCTCGATGCGGCCCAGGTTGACTTCGGCGTGTGTGCGCCGCGGTTTCTCCAGGCGCTTTGCCACGTCGCCCCAGACGTCGCTGCCGGAGTTCCGGGCTGCCGTCTTCAGATCGGCGATGAGACTACTCAGTCTCGGATTCGACTTGCTCATAACCTTCCTCCTGAAAAGTGCAGGGAGCAGGATTCGAACCTGCGGACCCCTACGGGACAGCGCCCTGAACGCTGCGCCGTTGACCTGACTTGGCTATCCCTGCTCGTGTCCGCTTCTATCGCGTGTCCCCTCAAACAGGTTTCGGTCCCGCACCCGTCGCTCTCCGACAGGGCGGGCCCCGTGGGGATGTATCGGTCTGTCATAGCTGGACTGCCGCTCTCAGTTCCGTTGCGCGCGCCTCCAGGGAGTCGACGGCCCCGGTCACCAGTTCCTCGACCGAGAGCGAGCCGTCCGTCTCGACGTCGAACACGAACGCGTTCTCGACGTCGTGGACCGCCAGTTCCTTCCCGGGGTACCGGTTCGTGAGGTCGTGGTCGAACTCTCCGGTCGGGACCAGCTCGCCGTCCTCCTCGATGACGCCCCGCAGGATGTTGGCGTCCTCGTCCTCGAACTCCGGTTTCTCGCCGACGACCTCGACGCGCTGGAGGTGGCGGTAGCCGACCGCAACGCCGCCCTGGTGTTTGGCGTGTTCCCGGCCCGTGTCGAGCACCGCGTCGGCCTCGACCTCCAGGCGCTGGTTCTGCTTGAGGTCGATGATCGGGACGTTCTCCTCGGCTGGCTGGACCATCGGATCGCTGGAGACGATATCGCCCGAGTAGGCGGTGTTGGTCTCCTCGTGGTCCTCCCGGGTCGGTCCCTCGACGTCCAGCGAGAGGGTTACCTCGTCGCCGATCTCGAAGTCGTCGGGGGGCGTCGTCAGGGGGACCAGCCCCAGCCTGAGGCCGATCTGCTCGTCGAACATCACGCTAGAGTTCTCGATGACGCGGACGGTGTCGATGCTGAAGGTGGGCACGTCCGCGATCATCGCCCGGCGGATGCCGTTCGCGAACGCGGGGGTGATCGGCCGGGCCACGAAGCGGGCCGCCCGGTCGCCCCTCTCGACGAACTCGACGTCGTACTCGGTCATCGGTCAGAACCCTGCGTTCTTCGGACCGCGGGTGCCGTCGTGCGGGATCGGCGTCACGTCCTCGATCCGGCCGATCTCCAGTCCGGCGCGCGCCAGCGCCCGGATCGTCGCCTGGGCACCCGGCCCGGGATTTTGCTGCTGGTTCCCGCCGGGTCCGCGAACCCGGACGTGAACGCCTTCGATACCCTGGGCCTGGACGGTCTCGGCGACCTCCTCTGCCATCTGCATCGCCGCGTAGGGCGAGGCCTCGTCGCGGTTCTGCTTGACCACCGTCCCACCGCTGGACTTGGCGAGTGTCTCCGCGCCCGTCTGGTCGGTGATCGTGATGATCGTATTGTTGAACGACGCGTGCACGTGGGCGACGCCCCATTTTTGATCTGCCATTATTGATCCTCCGCTCGTTCGGGGTGCAGTTCGTCGGTCAGCGGCGAACCGCTGTCGAAGCCGACGGTGGCCTCCTCGTCGACAGAGACCCTGTAGGAGGGTGTCTGGACGCGGCTGCCGTCCACGACGATGTGGCCGTGCGAGATGAACTGCCGGGCCTGGCCGGTCGTGTTGGCGTAGCCCTTCCGGTAGACGACCGTCTGGAGGCGCCGTTCCAGGACGTCGGTCACCTCCAGGGACAGCACGTCGTCCAGCGAGTCCGCTTCGGCGAGTACGCCGAGCCGCTTGAGCTTCGCGAGAAACTCCCGGCCTTCGGTGCTCGCGGCTTCGGGGTCGCCCTGGGTCCGTCCCAGCAGTTTCCGGGCCTCCCGCCGGTAGGTCCGCAGTTCCGACTCGGCGCGCCAGAGTTCCTCCTTGTTCGCGAGGCCGTACTTGCCGACGAGGCCCTGCTCCTCGGCGATGCGCTCGCCCTGGTAGGGGTGGTTCGGCGTCTCGTAGAACGTCGTGTTGCTACCGAGCGCCATCACTCCTCACCCCCTTCTGCCATCTCTTCTTGTTCCTCCTTGATGGCCTCGACGTTGACGCCGATGGTGCCCTCCGTCCGGCCGGTGGACTTGGTTCGCTGGCCGCGGACCTTCTGGCCCCGCTTGTGGCGGACGCCCTTGTAGGAGTCGATCATCTTCATGCGGTTGATGTCCTGTCGCCGGGTCAGGTCGAGGTCGTTGCCGATCTGGTGGGTGGTCTCGCCGCCGAAGAAGTCGTTTCGGTGGTTGGTGAGCCACTCCGGAACCTCGTCGGCGAACCCCTCTACGAGGCCGACGAGCTCGTCGATGTCGTCGTCCTCGAGCGTGCCCAGCGTGTCCCGCCGGTCGACGCCGGCCTCCTCGGCGATGAGCCGTGCCGCACGGCGGCCGATGCCGTTCATCTCTGTCAGCGCCCGTTCGACGGACTTCGTCCCGTCGAGGTCTGTCTGGCCGATACGGACGAAGTATCTGAGATCGTCTTCGCCCTCGCCTTCGTCTTGGGGTTCTTCTGCACTCATGGATGGATGTGTTCGAACGTCGTGGCGGGGATTCGAACCCCGGAGGCTTGCGCCACAGAGTTAGCAACCCTGCGCCTTGGGCCAGGCTTGGCTACCACGACACCGCTTGCCTGGTACGTGCGCCCGCTCTCGCGGACTCGGGACCCGGTGCCCCTACACGAGCCTACGACTACGTCTGCTTCCGCTGCTTATAAACGCAACGGAACGCGCCGCCAGCGGCCAGCCCCGCTCTCGCGCACGGCCCTGCCGGCGGTCCGAGTGCCGCGGACCTCCACGGCCCTGCCGGCGGTCCGAG
>CAYYHG010000022.1:0-24808 GCA_964471665.1 uncultured Halobacteriales archaeon
CCCCGACCCGCGGTAGTCTTTGAGTTCCTCTATGAGCTTCCGGAACTCGTATTTCCGTTTGTCCGTCTGCTCGGCGTCGGCCTCGCTCATCGGGCTTTTCTTGGCGAGAACAGCGTATGAATGTGTTGCCCTGCGGGTCGATCAGCTGCCTCTCCCGGTTCCACGGCGGTCCACCGGTGGAAGATTAAAGCCGTCCCGGTCGTAAGTGGGGCTATCGACATGTGGGACGACAGCACACGGGATCGAACTACAACGACTCGGAGACGGCTGATCGGGGCGCTCGCGGCGTCGGGCCCGCTCGGCGTTGCCGGCTGTGTGGACCTCGGCGGCGACGGCGGGGATGGCGGTGACGGTGGCGACGGCGGGGAAGGCGGTGGCGATGGCGACGGCGGGGATGGCGGTGACGGTGGCGACGGCGGGATTTCCGAAGACGCGACCCTGGTCGGTCCTGACGGAGAACAGGTGACGCTGTCGCTGGTGTACACAGAGGGATCGGATTTCGTCGCGACGACCGCCGAGTTCATCGGCCAGGAACTGGACGGGATCGGCCTCTCGGTGGAACTCGAGAGTGTCACGTTCGACCAACTGCTCCAGCAGTACGTTCGGAACCAGTACGTCGGCGACGGCGAACCGGAGTGGTCGGCGGGGCCGAACAACGCTGGGCCCCGCGATGAGACCGAGAGTCAGGAACAGTGGGACATGATGTTCGGCATCAGGTTCAACACCTACCCGCGCACGCCGGCCTCCATCGACGCCTTCTGGAGCGAGCGGTCGCCGACGAACTACTACGGGTACGTCCCGGAGGCCGACCTCGCCTCCATGTTCCAGGAATTCCGCACCACCGCCGACCCGGCACGCCGGGAGGCGGTCATCGCCGAGATCTTCGGCACCCTGAGCGAAGACCAGCCCGTCAATTTCCTCTCGATGCGCGACGATATCTCCGGCTACCGGTCGAAGGTCGAGGGACCCGAGGAGGCCTTCGGTGCCAACTGGGACAGCACGACCTGGTTCTTCGACGAGGGCAGCGGCCGAACCGTCGAAGACGGGTGGATCTCCGGATCCACGTCCGACGCGAGGGGGCTGTACTTCCCGGAGGTCAACGACGGGGTCTCCAGCGCGCGTGTCGGGCTGACCCTGGACGGCGCCTACCAGGTCGACGAGAACAACGAGGTCCAGCCACTCTGGATGGACATCACTGACACCGGCGACGGGCAGGTGTACGTCTGCAAACTCCGGGAGAGCCTCCAGTGGAGCGAAGGGTTCGGGCAGATGACCGCCGAGGACTGGGTCTACCAGATCGAGAACATCCACACGATCGACGGCGGCCAGGACCACCCCTGGAACGAGGACACGCCGCCCTCGACACAGACTGGCGACTGGGAACAGGTCGCCAACGTCGAAGAGACCGGCGAGTTCGAATTCCAGCTGGAACTGGAAGCCGTCAACCCCGCGTTCCCCCTGGAGCCGATCCTCTGGGCGGCCTACTGTGCGCCAAAGAGTCTCTACGAGAAGTACGTTCCCGACGCGGAGGCGCTCAGACAGAGCGAGGAGTTCAACCAGCTCACCTTCACCGGCAACCTCGGTCCCTACGAGTTCGAGCGCTGGGAGCGGTCGGCCGAATTCGTCGCCACGCGCAACGACGACTACTACATGCGCGCCCACGCCGACGAGATGGGCGAGGGGTGGGCCGACGCCCCCTACACCGAACAGTACACCTACCGTGTCATCGAGGAACAGGCCACCCGCCTCGAGGCGCTCCGGCAGGGCGAGATCACCAGCACTGGGATCCCCCCGGACCGGTTCCAGGACTTCAAGGACTTCGAGGGAGTCGACGTCTACCAGGTGCCCCAGCCGTTCCTGTCGATCCTGGCGTACAACCAGCGCGCCAACGGGTGGTCGCAACTCCGGACCCGCGAGGTCCGGCAGGCCCTCTCGATGGCCGTCGACAAACGCCAGATCACCGAGGAAATCTACCGCGGGCTCGCCGAGTGGACCCACACTTTCCAGCCCCGGTGGTCGGAGTGGTACGAAGACTCGCGGGTCACCCCCTTCGGCGTCGACGACTCCTACGACAAGGCGGGCGCACGCGGGAGGCTGGCCGAGCACACGAGTTCCGAGTTCGGGTACGAGTAGCGCCACATGAAGTGGTACATCACAAAGCGGGTCGCCTGGGCCGGCGTCGCGACGCTCGTCATTCTGACGGTGACGTTCGTCCTGATGTACCTGACGCCGGACACGCGTCTCATCGAGTTACAGTTCGAGGCGGCCCAGGCCGGCCAGAACCCCGAGCAGGCACGCCAGGCTGCCGCCGAGGCCCGCGGGCTCGACGACCCCTTCCTCGTACAGTACGCGGATTTCATGCGGAACATGCTGACGCTCAACTGGGGCTGGTCGACGACGCGTTCACAGACCGTGATGGACGCCCTGACCGACGCCATCCCCTACTCGATGATGTACGGCGTGCCCGCGGTCATCTTCTCGACGGTCGCCGGCCTCGCAATCGGGCTGTACTCGGCCGTCAACCAGTACACCAAGACCGACTACGTCGCTACCTTCGTCGCCTTCTTCGGAATCTCCATTCCGAACTTCTGGTTCGCGATCATCCTGCTCGTGGTCTTCGGGGCGTGGCTGGGCTGGGTGGACATCCTCTTCGATCCCACGCTGGCGACCGTCGACGGCGAGTTCACCCTGGGGGCAATCTTCAGCTGGCCCAACATCAAACAGCTCATCCTGCCGATCTTCGTGCTCACGACGACCTCAGTCGCGAGCATGATGCGCTACGCCCGGGCCGAGGCCCTGGAGTACGTCGAGGCCGAGTTCGTCAAGACAGCCAAGGCCAAGGGCGTCCACTCCCGGACGATCGTCCTCAAGCACATCTTCCGGCCCGCCGCGGTGCCGCTGGCGACCATCCTCGTGGGCGACCTGCTCGGGATCATCTTCGTCGGGTCGTACCTCATCGAGGTCGTGTTCGGGATCCCTGGACTGGGACTGCTGTCGTTCAACGCGATCACCAACCAGGACACCGCGCTCGTGTTCGGGACCATCTTCGTCCCGACGTTCCTCGCGATCATCGGCAACCTCGCACAGGACATCGCGTACGTGGTGCTGGACCCGCGGATCGACTACGGTGATCGCTGATGGCGGGTGGCACAGGCCCGGGTGATTCGGACCCCGGCCGGCCGCGTGACGCCGACCGCGCGACCTTCGAGGACATCGACTGGGAGGAGATCGAGGCCACCACGCGGTCCCGGTCGCGAAAGCAACTGGCGTGGCTCGCCGCCATCGGCCTCTACTCGATCGGGCTGGGTCTGGATCTGTACGCCCGCTACGCCGCCCCCGTCTACACGCGGATCGTCGGGATCGTATCGGACAGTTCTCCGTCCGCAGTCACGACACCCGCGTGGGTGCCCCAGCCGGGGCCGGCGGAGTTCGCAGTCGTCGGGACGATCGACGCCGTCGACTGGTTGTGGTCGCTGACGCTGCTGGTCGGGCTCTTCTACGTCGTCGTGCCCCTCTACGAGAACCCGCGGATGACCCGCTACTACTGGCGGGAGTTCCGGAAGAACCGGGCCGCCGTGGTCGCGCTGATCTACCTGGCGGTGATCTTCCTGATCGGGCTGGTGGTGCCCCGTTTTGTCAGCCCGCCGGCGGTCCAGCCGTTGCTCCAGTACCAGCCGCCGGTCTGGGGGACCGTTCCGAGTACTGTCCCGATCGACTGTGTCGGGCCGGTCAGCGACGGGCTCTGTCACGGCACCTGGGCCCATCCCCTCGGGACGACCCACCAGGGCAAGGACATCCTCGTGTCGGTCATCTACGGGATGGAGATCAGCATGCAGGTCGGTCTCATCGGGATGTTCCTGCAGTTGCTGATCGCGTCGGCCGTGGGCCTCTCGGCGGCGTACTTCGGCGGCTACGTCGACGAGGTGCTGATGCGCTACGTCGACATCCAGATCACGTTCCCCTCGTTTTTCCTGTACCTGCTCGTCGTCTTCCTGTTCGGCGGCAGCCTCTTTCTGATGATCATCGTGTTCGGCATTCTCGGGTGGGGAGGGATCGCGCGCATCGTCCGCTCGGAGGCGCTCCAGCGCCGCGAGGAGGAGTACGTCATGGCCGCAGAGAGTGCCGGCGCGAGCAGCTTCTGGACCATCCGCCGGCACCTCCTGCCCAACGTCTCCAACAGCGTCATCACGGCGGCGACGCTCGTGATCCCGGGACTGATCCTCGCGGAGGCTGCACTGGCCTTCCTCGGGCTGGGCGATCCGACCATCCCCTCGTGGGGCGAGATCATCGCCGACGGCCGCAGCGACCTCGACCGCGCGTGGTGGATCTCGACGCTGCCCGGAATCTTCCTGTTCCTGACGATTCTCGGCTTCAATTTCCTCGGGGACGCGCTCCGGGACGCGCTCGACCCCCGACAGGAGGCCCGCGAGGAATGATCCGTTCCGACCGACGTCGGGTGGTGGAGACCGAATGAGCGGTCCGGACTCGCGGTCAGACGGGGCGTTGCTGGAGGTTTCGGATCTGCACACGTACTTCGACACCGACGAGGGGACCGTGCGGGCGGTCGACGGGATCAGTTTCGAGGTCGACCGGGGCGAGACCGTCGCGCTCGTCGGCGAGAGCGGGTCGGGCAAGACGGTCACCGGCGAGTCGATCACGCGCCTGTTCAAGAGTCCGCCCGGGTACGTCCCGGAGGGATCGGTCCGGTTCGACGGCCGGGAGGTCACCGAGATGACAGACGCCGCTCTCCGGGAGTTGCGCGGCGGACAGGTGAGCCACGTCTTCCAGAACCCACAGGGTGCGCTGAACCCAGTCTACACGGTGGGCTGGCAACTCCGCGAGGCGATCGAACTCCACCAGGACGTCTCCGCTGCCGAGTCCCGCGAGCGTGCCATCGGGTTGCTCTCTCGGGTCGGCATCCCCGAGGCCGGAACCCGGCTCGACGACTACCCCCACGAGTTCTCCGGCGGACAGAAACAGCGGGTGATGATCGCCATCGCACTGGCCTGCGAACCCGACCTTCTGATCGCCGACGAACCCACGACCGCCCTCGACGTGACCATCCAGGCCCAGATCCTGGGGCTGTTCGCGGACATCCAGCGCGAACGCGACATGGGCATCGTCTTCATCACCCACGACCTCGGGGTGGTCGCGGAGGTGGCCGACCGCGTCGTCGTGCTCTACGCGGGCAAGGTCATGGAACGGGGGGCTGTCGAGGACATCTTCGACTCGCCCGCCCACCCGTACACGCGGGCGCTGATGGCCTGTCTCCCGGGCGAGGGCTCGATCGGAGGGATCCCGGGCGAGATTCCCGATCCCACCGATCCACCGGACGGCTGCCGGTTCGCCGACCGCTGTTCGTACGCCCGCGAGGAGTGTCGCGGCGGCGGACAACCGCCGCTGTACGGCGTCGACGGCGACGGCGACCGACACGTGGCCTCCTGTGTGCACTTCGGGCCCGGGGGCGATCCCGAAGTCGTCATCGAGGACGACGAGACCGACCCGCTGGAGCGGGAGCAGGAGCGGGAGACGACGACCGACAGCGTGCGGCCCGGAGGGGAGCGCCGATGAGCGGTGGGGCGTTGCTGTCGGTTCGCGACCTGGAGAAACACTACCCGGTCACCGAGGGGTTTCTCAAGTCGGAGGTCGGCCACGTCCGGGCGGTCGACGGGATCAGTTTCGACCTCGCGAGGGGCGAGACGTTCGGGATCGTCGGCGAGTCGGGGTGTGGGAAGACCACCGCCGCGCTCGCGTTGCTCAGACTCGAAGAGCCCACCGGCGGGCAGGTGCTGTTCCGCGGCGCGGACGTCACGGCGTTCGACGGCGATCGTCTCAAGCGCTTTCGCCGCGAGGCGGGAATGATCTTCCAGAATCCGGACTCGAGTTTCGATCCGCGTATGAGCGTCGGCGACGCCGTCGCCGAACCGCTGGTCGTCCAGGGGATGGACGACGTCGACCGCCGCCGCGAGATCGTCGCCGACCTCCTCGAACGGGTGGGGCTGTCGCCGGCCGACGCCGGGCGGTACCCCCACGAGTTCTCCGGCGGGCAGAAACAGCGGATCGCGCTGGCGCGGGCGCTGTCGGTCAACCCGGAACTGATCGTCGCCGACGAACCCGTCTCTGCGCTCGACGTTTCGACCAAATCCGAGATCCTCGCGCTGCTGGACCGCCTCAAGGAGGCGTTCGGGCTCACGGTCGTCGTCATCAGCCACGACCTGGGTGTCGTCCGGGAGATCTGCGACCGCGTCGCCGTGATGTATCTCGGCGAGTTCGTCGAGGTCGGCCCGACCGAACAGCTGTTCACCGATCCACAACACCCCTACACCCGGGCGCTGTTGGGCTCGATCCCGACGCCCGACCCGTCCGACCGCGGCGTCGACGTCGAACTCGAGGGCGACGTGCCCGATCCCGAGTCCCCGCCCAGTGGCTGTCGGTTCCACACCCGATGTCCGGAGGTGATCGCGCCCGAGGACGTCGATCTCTCGCGGGCGGACTGGCGGAACGTCCACCACTTCCGCCTGCAGATCCGGGACGGCACCATCGACACGGAGACCATCGCCGAACTCGCCGCCCGGGAGGCCGACCTCGCGGGATCCGTCGACGGGATCGACGACGTCCCCGAGGCGGCCGTCCGCGACACACTCCGCCGCGAGTACGACCTCCCGGACCGGCTCGGGGACGCCGACGCGAACGCCGTCCTCGACCGCGCGCTCGGCCGGATCGCTGCGGGCGACCTGGACGGCGCCCGGTCGACCCTCGACGAGGCGTTCGTGACCCCCTGCGAACGCGAGAACCCGCCTCTCGACGTCCAGTCGCCCGGTCACGAGGCCGCCTGTCTCCTCCTCGATTCGGGTGACTGATCTTCGACACTCCGGGATGTCGATATTCCGGGCTGGCTCACCGCCGGCAGTGCTCTGATCGACGGCCGGCGAACGCGTGGCTTTTGTACTGTCCGGCCAACAGACACACATGCAGACAGTCGACGCTGCAGGCTTGCCTATCGGCGACGACCACCCCCCGCGTATCATGGGCGTGTTGAACGTGAGCCGGGAGTCCCCGTACGACCCCTCCGTCTTCGAGGACGCCGGCGAGGCGGCACGCTACGTCGACGAGGAACTCGTAGACGAGGGTGCAGACATCGTCGACATCGGACTGGAGTCGGCGAACAAGCGCTTCGAGGTCCTCTCTGCCGAGGCGGAACTGGAGCGCCTCGACACCGCCGTCGAGACCATCGAGTCCGTCTCCGGCGACGCCGTCTTCTCTATCGAGACACGCTACCACGAGGTCGCCGAGGCGGCACTCGGGCGCGGATTCGACATGGTCAACGACATCTGCGGCTTTGCCGACCCCGAGATGCCACGCGTCTGCGAGTCCTACGACGCCGCCGTCGTGAAGATGGCCAGCCCGCCGGATCTGGAACGGCCCGGCGCCGTCGAGCGTGTCCCGGACATCTACGACGCACTCCTCGGGGGCGGGCTGACGGACAAGACCATCGTCGACCCCGCGTTCGGGGGCTGGTCGGAGGCGAAGACGCTTGCCGACGACCGCGAGACGTTCCGCCGCCTCCGGGAGTTTCGCGCCATCGGACAGCCACTCCTGGTCTCGATCAACCGCAAGAACTTCCTCCGGGAACTGGCCGGACGGGACACCGAGGAGGCACTCCCCGTCTCGCTGGCCGCGACCGCGATGGCCGTCGAACGGGGCGCTCACGTGATCCGGACCCACGACGTCGCCGAGACGCGTGACGCCGCCATCGTCGGCGACACCTTCACCCGCGGCCGGTGAGAGGGTTCTCCTGGGTGGTTCGACCGCGGACCTGCGTGGGCTGACCCAGCGGGTGTCCGGTCCGCAGGGCCTGGCGACGGCGCTGTCCGGCCTCCGGGACCTCTAGAAGTCCCAGTACCCGGCGTGTCGCTCCGTCACCCGGTCGATGACCCTGTCCACGCCGGGAGTGGCCGACGGCGGCTCGTAGACCGCGGGCTCCCGGATGTTCGAGGTGTCGAACCCCGCCAGCGACGCGACGACGGCGTCGACGTTCTGCCACCGGTGTCGATGCCGACTCGCATAGCGTGCCAGTGGCGGCCCCGGGCATTCGGTCTTTCCCCGCCTGTCCGCTGATACTGTCGGCTGTGAATACTCTACCGGAAGCCACCGCCCGGACGGGAAAACTTATGCCAGAGGCGCCAAAACCGGACGGTGAAGGCCGAAAGGGCACCTGGGCAGGGGTAGTTCAGTGTGCCATTTCGGCTCAACCCGGATTATCTGGGCGACAGATCCGATAGCCACAGCAATGCACTTCGACACCTGGGAACCCGTCTACGAGGCCATCCTCGAGGAGTTCGGGTACGACCGAGCGGCTGACGAGCGCGCCCGGGACGTCCTCTCGGAACTGCTCGGCGGCCGGGAGACACTGGACCTCGGGACCATGGACGTGGCGGGGGCGACCGTCGCAATCGCGGGTGCCGGACCGTCTCTGGAGTCCGATCTGGCGGCAGTCGACACCGCGGAGTTCGTCTTCGCCGCCTCGACGGCCGCGGACCGCCTCCGGGAGCGCGGGACCGACGTCGACTGTCTGGTGACCGACCTCGACAAACACCCGGAGACGGTCGTCTCGCTGACCCGGGCGGGAATTCCGGTGGTCGCCCACGCACACGGTGACAACCTCCCCGCTCTTCGCGACGTGATCCCGCGCGTCGACGCGGGACTGCTGGTGCCGACCACGCAAGCGGCGCCCCGCGAGCGCGTGCGAAACTTCGGCGGGTTCACCGACGGCGACCGTGCGGCGTTCCTGGCAGACCACCTCGGGGCAGCCCGCCTGCGCTTTCCAGGGTGGGACTTCGACGACTCCTCGGTCGGGCCGGCGAAAGCCCGGAAACTCGAGTGGGCAGAACGGCTCCTCTACTGGCTGGAACGGCGCCGGGACGGACAGTTTGTCGTTCTCGACGGCCGGCGCGACGGGATCGATACCGCGTCCCTGCCCGTGTAATCGGGTCGCGGGGCGGGCACGACCCACTCGTTATTCAACGGCCGGTCCACTACCGGACGTATGGCGTATCACGTCGTCGATCCGGCAGACATAGACGCCACGGAGGAGTTCCCCTGCGACCGCCGGTCTATCGCGGAGGCGACGGGGCTGTCGACGGTTGCGGCGGCCGTCTACGAACTGGTCCCGGGCGACCAGCTCGCGCGCACGTATCACTACCACGAACAGCGCGAGGAACTGTTCTACGTCCTCGAGGGCACGCTCGCCGTGGAGACGCCCGACCGGGAGTACGAGGTGTCCGCAGGGTCGGTCTTCGTCGCCACGCCGAACAGTCCCATCAGACCCTACAATCCCGCGGCCGCAGAGCGTGCGGTCCGCGTCCTGGGAGTCGGGGCGCCACAGTACGACATCGGGCAGCCCTACGAACCCGATACCGAACGTGGGGACGAAACCGGCTAAACAGAGAGAATCCGGCCCGCGACCCGGCCACGCGGCCGCCTACTGCAGGTGGACTGCCGGCCGGAACGGGACAGCCTGGTCGGCCGTCTCCTCGGGGTCGACCGGGTCGCCGTCCTCGGCGTAGACGGCCACCTCGGCGTCGAACTCTCCGGCGAGAAAGTCAGCCGCGTCCTCGTAGACCGCTCGTTCGTCGACCGCGGCCAGCGCGTCCAGGTCGTCTTCGCGGCCCCGGGCGAACTCCACGAGGTCACCGGCCAGGTCGTTGACCGCCTCGCCTCGCTTCCGGAGGGATTCCTCTTCCATGGCCGCGCTCATGACGGCCCCGACGTCGGTGTCGACGTCCCGCACCGTCTCGAAGACGTCGCGTTTCCAGTCGGCGGCGACGTAGACGCGGATCGTCTCCGGGTCCGTCCCGGTCACGTCGACGATGTCGCGGACGTCCTCGGTCAGGTCCGCGACCAGTTCCTCCCGGACCTCGATCACCGACGACTCGAACTCCGGATCCGGCTCGGGCCAGGCCGCGTCTTCGGCGGGCGTGCCGGTCAGTTCCGCGTGGAGTTCGTTGGCCACGAAGGGGACAAACGGGGCGAGCAGGCGGAGGCGCGTCTCCAGCACCCGCCGGAGCGTCCAGACTGCGGCCGGCCGGTCGGTGTCGGTCCGCCGGCGGTACCAGCGCAGGTCCTCCTCGAACCGGTAGAAGGCGGCCTGGCTCGCGCTCCGGGTCTCGAAGTTCTCCAGGGCCCCGGTCACTGCCCGCACCGTCGACTGCAACCGCGACAGCAGCCACCGATCCACGTGTTCCAGGTCCGGCTCCGCGGGCACGTCCGTCCCGAGCAGTGCCGTCGCGCGGTCCCAGAACCGCTCCAGCTGGTCGCGGGTCGAGCGGACCTCCTCGGCGCGCCAGTCGTAGTCCTGCCAGGGTTCCGCGGAGTTCAGCAGGAAAAACCGCACCGTGTCGGCGCCGTACCGGTCGATGGCCTCCCCCGGCAGGACGACGTGGCCCTTCGAGGAGGACATCTTCTCGCCCTCCAGCAGTCCCAGTCCCATCGACGTGATGCCCCGGGGCCAGTTCTCGCGCTCGAACAGCTCGGCGTGGTGGTAGAGATAGAAGGTCAGGTGGTTGCGGATGAGGTCGTTGGCCGAACACCGGTAGTCGACCGGGTACCAGTAGTCCCACTCCTCGCGCAACGCCAGGGCGCGCTCGTCGGGGTCGTCGACGGCCACCTCGTGGCCCTCGGGGGCGTCCGCGCCGTCGGGACCGAAAAACAGGGCGTCGAAAAACGCCCGGTCCAGGTCCTCGACGGGAACCTCCCGGAGTTCCGGCGCGATGGTGTAGTAGGACATGTAGATCGTCGAGTCCGAGAGGGGTTCGATGACGAACTCCTCGTCCCACGGCAGGCGGGTGCCGAGCCCGTAGTTGCGGATGCAGGGCCACTCCTCGAGCCAGTCGATGGTGTCGTAGTACTGCTTGCGGGTGTTTTCGGGGATGGCGTCCAGCCTGTCGACGGCCTCGGTGGCCGCGGCCTGCCAGGCCTCGTCGTTGTACCGGATGAACCACGTGTCCTGGACGGACACCTCGACCTCGCCGCCACACCGGCAAACGACCTCCTCGGTGTACTCGTACATCGTGTCGAACGCGCCCGCCTCTCGGTAGTGGTCCCGGAACGCCTCGCGGATGTCCGAGATGACCTCGCCTTCGAACTCCCCGTACGATTCCAGCAGGCGGCCGTTCAGGAACTCGTCCTGGTAGAGGTCCTCCGTCACGTCGTGCAGGTCCGGATCGTCGGTCGACTCGATCCCCGCCGCCTCGACTGCGTCCCGGGCGGGAATCGCGCCGTACTCGTCGATTTCGAGGATGGCCACCGGTTCGATCGCCCGGATCGCGTTTGCGTCGACGCCGTACTCGGCCTCGATGCGGTCCGCGTCCGCTTTCGCCGCTTCCAGGGCGACGTAGTCGTCGGGGGAGTGAGCCGGCACGGACATCACCACACCGGTGGCGTTGTCGGCGTCGACGAACGTCGCCGGCAGGATCACGAACTCGTCGCCGGTGACGGGATTGGTGACCCGCTCGCCGACGAGAGCGCCACCCGGGACGGTCTCCTCGACCTCGACGGTCCGGTCCTGTAGTTCCAGTTTCTCGGTCGCCTGCTCGCTGACGACCCACCGTTCCCCGTCGACGGTCGCGCGGACGTACGTCGCCTCCGGGTGGACGTAGGCGTTGGTCACGCCCCGCACGGTTTCCGGCCGGAGGGTTGCCATCGGGAAGACCGTCGCGTCCGATCCCTCGCCCTGCTGGAAGCGGATGAGCGTAAACTCCTGGTGTTGTGCGTCTTCGCCCTCCAGGAGGTCGTGGTCGGTGACGGGCTGGCGCTCGTTGGTGCAAAAATCCACGGGATGGAGACCCTTCTCGAGGAGCCCCCGCTCTCTGAGGGTCTCGTACTGCCAGGTGACGAACTTCGAGTAGCGGTCGTCGTTGGTGGTGAATTCGCGGCGCCAGTCGATCGAGAGGCCCAGCTGGCGCATCCCGCGTTTGTAACTGGAGTCGGCCTCCTCGATGAAATAGCGGGCATAGCCCATCGGCGTCTCCAGGTCCTGCAGGTCCGCCTCGGGGACGTTGAACGCGTCCTGGAGAGAGGACATCTGGTCCTCGTCGCCCTCCTTCAGGCGCTCGACGGCGCCGACGATGGGTGTGCCGGTGACGTGCCAGGCGATCGGAAAGAGGACGTTGTCACCCTGCAGGCGGCGGTAGCGGGCGTAGACGTCCGGGACAGTGTAGGTACGGCAATGTCCGAGGTGCATTCCGCCGCTGGGATAGGGATAGGGGACGGTGATGAACGTCGGGTCCGAGTCGTCGGGGTCGGCCTCGTAGCGCCCCTCCCGGGCCCACCGCTCGCGCCACTTGGCCTCGACCTCCTGTGGCTCGTAGTCCATACCCTACTCTCAGCGTCCGAAATCAAAAGGACTGCCATCTCCTGTCGGCCGTTCGCTCCGGCGCTACTGCTCGGCCAGCCAGACGAGCAGCCCCTTCTGTGCGTGCATCCGGTTTTCGGCCTGGTCCCAGACGATGGCGTCGTCGCTTTCGATGACGTCGTCGGTGATCTCCTCGCCGCGGTGGGCGGGCAGACAGTGCATCACCGTCCGGTCGCCGACGAGGTCGGTCGTCAGCTGGAACCCCTCGAAATCGGGGAGTTTCGCCCCGCGCTCGTCCTCCTCGCCCATGCTGACCCAGACGTCCGTGTAGACGACGTCGGCGCCCGCGACGGCCGTCCCGGGGTCGTTGGTGACCTCGGGTTGCCCGCCGAGCCCGGCGGCCCGTTTCAGGACGCTCTCGTCGACGCCGTACCCGTCCGGCGTGGCGACAGTGACCTCGAGGCCGGCCATCGCGGCCCCGAGGACGAACGACTGGCAGACGTTGTTGCCGTCGCCGACCCAGGCGACGCTGGCGTCGAACCCGAAGCGCTCGCGGATGGTCAGCAGGTCCGCCAGCGTCTGGCAGGGGTGTGCCGCGTCGCTCAGCCCGTTGATGACCGGCACCGACGAGTACTGGGCGAGTTCGACGACGTCGGCGTGGTCGAAGACCCGTGCCATGATAGAGTCCACGTACCGCGAGACGGCCCGTGCGGTATCGCGGACGGGTTCGCCGTGGCCGAGGTGGATGTCGTCGGGGCCCAGAAAGATGGCGTGGCCGCCCAGTTGTGTCATCCCCGTCTCGAAGGACACGCGCGTCCGAGTCGACGGTTTCTCGAAGATCATCCCGAGCGTCTGGTCGGCCAGCGGCGCCCCGGTGGTCCCCGATTCGTGCCTCGACTTGATCTCGGCACCGCGGTCGAGGACGGTGTGCAGTTCGTCAATCGTGAGGTCGTCGATGTCCACGAGGTCCGTCATAGCAGTCGTTCCGTGGCCGCTTCGAGGACGGCCACGGCCTTGTCGTATTCGGCGAGTGGCAGGTGTTCGTTCGGCGCGTGATCCAGGTCCGAGTCGCCGGGGCCGTAGGTCACCATCGGGCAGTCCCAGTGGTTCGCGAAGACGTTCATGTCGCTGGTCCCGGTCTTGCGGAGCAGGCGGGGATCGCCGTCCTGCTGGCGGATGGCCCCGCGGAAGGCCCGCGCGACCGGTGTCCGCGGACTCCCCATGACGGGTTCGACGCGGTCGTACCAGGTCACGCGGTCGGCGACGTCGAGGTAGCCGTCCGCGATTTCGATGACCTCCTCGGTCGACATCGAGGGCGGGACGCGCAACTGCACATCGATGGTCGCTTCGACCGAGAGGCCGTCCTCGCTGAGACCGCCCCGGATGTCGGTCGGCTTGGGCGTGACCCGCTCGAAGACGGGCTGCCACTCGTCGGTGGAGAACTCCGACTCGATTGCCGACCACCACGCGATGGCGTCCTGGATGGCGTTGTTCTCGGGGCGCGACGAGTGGCCCGACTCGCTGGTCGCGACGTACCGCCCCGCGGCCAGCCCCCGGTAGCCGAGGGTGACGCCGTCCCAGCCAGAGGGTTCGCCGTTGATGAGGGCGTCGGGCGTCCGGTCGCGGTTCTCGATGAGGTAGCGGCTGCCCCGGGAGTCGACCTCCTCGCCGACGACGCCGGCGAAACTCGCGCCAGTCCTGACTGCGGTGACGGCCATCGACGACAGACACCCCTTCGCGTCGACGCTCCCCCGGCCCCACAGCACCTCCAGCGTGTCGCTGTCGGGCCCGTCCTCTCCGCCCCAGCCGACCTCGCCGGCCGGTAGCGACTCCACTTTCACCGGGACGTCTCCGGGGACGGTGTCGATGTGCGATGTCAACAGCACGCTGTCGTCGCCCGGCGCGCGGACGTTGCCGATCCCGTCGATCCAGGCGTCCCGGCCGTGTTCCTCGAAGAAGGTCACCAGCTGCTCGGCACAGGCCTGCTCCTCGTCTGTCACCGAGGGAATGCCCACGAGCTTCACGAGCAGTTCGCGTGGCTCGGCGTACTGGCCGAGATCCAGTCCGCTCATCCCAGCACCTCCCCCAGCGCGTCGACGACCTGATCGGCGTGTGCCCGCTCGATGGTCAGCGGCGGCAACAGCCGAACCACGGTCCGGCCCGCGGGAAGCGCCAGGATCCCGTGGTTCAGCGCCAGTTGTTTCAGAATGCGGTTCGCGCCGCGCTTGATCTCGACGCCGATCATCAGCCCCTCGCCGCGCACCTCGCGGGCCGCGTCGCCCAGTTCCTCGGCCAGTTGCCCGCGGAGGTACTCGCCGACGTCGGCGGCGTGGGTCGGGATCTCCTCGTCGACGATGGTCGAGACGGTGGCGTCGGCCGCGGCCGAGACGACGGGGCCGCCGCTGAACGTCGAGGCGTGGCTGCCGTACTCGTCGGCGATCCACTCCCGGCACAGGGTCGCGCCGACCGGCAGACCGTTTCCGAGCCCCTTCGCGGCCGTGATCATGTCGGGGACGACGTCCGCCCACTCCGAGGCCCACAGCGTGCCCGTCCGACCCATGCCGGTCTGGACCTCGTCGAAGATCAGGGCCGCGCCGCTGGTTGCGGTTTCGACGCGCGCAGTCTGGAGGAACTCCTTGCTGGCTGGATTGATGCCGCCCTCGCCCTGGATGGGCTCGACGATGACCCCCGCGGTCTCGCCGTCGATCGCCTCTGCCATCGCGTCGGGGTCGTCGTAGGGGACGAACTCGACGTCGCCGATCAGCGGTTCGTAGGGCTTCTTGTACTTGTCCTTCCAGGTGGTCGCCAGCGAGCCCATCGTCCGGCCGTGAAAGCCCTGCATCGTCGCGACGAGCTTCGACCGGCCGGTCGCCGCGCGGGCGAACTTCAGCGCCGCCTCGTTGGCCTCTGTCCCGGAGTTGCACAGCCACACCTTGTCGACGTCGCGGGGTGCGGTCTCCGCCAGCGTTCCGTAGAGGTCCGTCCGGGCCGCGACCGGATACGAGGCCTGCACGTAGGTCAGCCGCGAGAGTTGCGCCTCGATTGCGGACTGCACCGCGTCGTGGCCGTGTCCCAGCGGCACGCAGGCGTAACTGGCCCCCATGTCGAGGTACTCCGTGCCGTCGGCGTCGTACACGTACGGGCCGGTGCCCTCCTCGATCTGGATGGGCTTTTCCGAGAAGACGAACCCGCTCATGCTCCACCCCCGCTCCCGCTCCCGCCGACGTCGGGGAGCGCACCGGGATAGACGTGGGTCCCGTCGCCCTCCAGGGCGGTGGCGACCGGCCGCTCGATGTTGGCGTCGGCGACGACGGCCTCGGGTGCGCCGCCAGCCATCGCCTCGCGGACGGCCATGACCTTCCGTTCCATGAACCCGTCGGCGGCGGCCGTCACGCGCTCCCAGTCGGCCGGCGAGTCCACCTCGCGGACGAGCGTGTCGCGGTCCTCGGGATCCTCGAGGATCCCCGGCACGTCCGTCAGCAACACGAGCGTCGCGTCCAGCGCGCCGGCGATGGCCGCCGCCGAGCGGTCGGCGTCCGTGTTGACCGGGGTCACGTCTCGCGGCTCGGCCGCCCGACTGTCCGGGGCGCTGTGGGTCTCGCCCGTCTCCTCAACTCCGGCCATCGGCGGACTCACGACGGGCGTGTACCCCGACTCCAGGAGCGTCTCCAGCAGGTCGGCGTTGACCTCCCCGAGGCTGCCCGAGTGGTCGCCCCGCCGGATCTTCTTCGTGCCGTCCTCGACGACCCGCACGGCGGGCTTGCGGGGCCCGGAGAGGAGCCGCCCGTCGACGCCCGACAGCCCGACTGCGTCGACCCCGCGGCTCTGGAGGCCCGCGACCAGGTCCGTGTTCAGACGGCCGGGCAACACCATCTTGAACACGTCCATGGTCTCGGCGTCGGTGAACCGCCCGACGACGCCGTCCGGCGTCTCGACGTACTCTGGTTCCATCCCGAGGCGGTCGAGGGTGTCGTCGACGGCCGTCGAGCCGCCGTGGACCACGACCACGTCGTGTGGCCCGGCGCCACCCTCGGGGTCGGCCTGTTCGTCTGCGGTTCCTTTCGCGAGCGATTCCACGTCCGAGAGCGCGCCCGCGGGGTCGACCGCGCGAGCACCGCCGATTTTGATGACGATAGTCATGCAGATCCCTCTAGGGCGCACCCACCGGGTGCAGTCCCCGGAAGTCCAGCCCGACTGTCTCCTCGATACCCAGCGCGACGTTGGCCGCGTGGACCGCCTGCCCGGCCGATCCTTTCATCATGTTGTCGATGGCTGCGAAGACGACGAGCCGCCTGTTCGAGGGGTCGAGTTCGAACCCGACCTCCGCGCGGTTGGTCCCGGCAACGGCCTTGGGTTCGGGGTAGCGGTAGACGCCCCCGCCGCCCGCGACCAGTTCCACGAACGGTTCGTCCTCGTAGGCGCCCCGGTAGGCCCCCCAGAGGTCCCCCTTCGAGACGGCCTCGCCGGGGAAGACGTGCGCCGTCGCCGAGGCACCGCGGATCATGTCGACAGCGTGTACCGTAAAGGAAACGTCCAGCCCGAGGAACTGCTCGATCTCGGCCTCGTGGCGGTGGCCCGTCGGCGCGTAGGGCCTGACGACGCCCGACCGCTCCGGGTGCGAGGAGGCCTCGCCGCCGCCGGCGCCCCCCTCGCTGGAGCCCACCTTCACGTCCACGACGACCTGTTCGTCGCCTGCCAGGATCCCGTCCTCGACCAGCGGGAGCAGACCCAGGATGGTGGCCGTGGAGTTACACCCACCGGAGGCGATGATCTCGGCGCCCGGTAACTCCTCGCGGGTGAGTTCGGGCAGCGCGTAGACCGCCTCCGACAGCAGTTCGGGTCGGTCGTGGCCGTCGTACCACTCCTCGTACTGGGCCTCGGTGTCGAGCCTGAAATCGGCCGAGAGGTCCACCACCGTCCCGGCCGCGTCTCGGAAGGCGTCGATACGTTCCATCGAGACGCCGTGGGGCGTCGCGGCGAACAGGACGTCCACCGACGCCAGGTCCGCCGGGTGGGAGAAACGCAGGTCGACGTGCCTGAGGTTCGGGTGGGCGTGGCCGATAGTCCTGTTTTCGGTCGAGCGACTCGTCGCCTGGACGAGTTCGAACTCGGGGTGGCCGTCGAGGACGCGCAGGAGTTCGCCGCCGGTGAACCCGCTCGCGCCGACGACACTCGCCGTGTAGGTCACGCCGTCACCTCGTGGTGGGCTTTCGATTCGAGCCAGTCGACGACTGCCGCCGGCACGTCCACGTCGACGACCTCGTTCAGGGCCTTGAACTCGACGGTGTGGTTGACCTCGTGGACCGTGTAGTCCTCGACACCTCCGTTGACCCCGACCTCCATCAGATCCACGCCCAGCAGGCCGCCGCCGACGGCGTCGCTGGCCTTCGCGACCAGTTCGCGTGCGCGGTCATCGAGTTCGAAGGCAGCGGTCTCGGCCCCCTGTGCGGCGTTGGTCAGCCAGTGGTCCGAGGAACGGACCATCGCCCCGACCGGGTCGCCGTCGACCGCGACGACGCGGATGTCCCGGCCGGGTTTCTCGACGAACTCCTGGACGTAGAAGACCTTGTGCTCGTAGTGGCCCAGCACCTCCTTGTGTTCGAGGACGGCTTCGGCCGCCGAGCGGGAGTCGAGTTTCGCCATCAACCGGCCCCACGAGCCGATGACCGGCTTCAACACGCACGGATAGCCGAAGTCCGCGACGGTTTCCAGGGCCGCGTCCTTCGTGAACGCCACCTCCGTCGTCGGCGTCGGGACGCCCGCCCGCTCCAGGGCGAGGCTGTTTTGGACCTTGTCGGCACACACCTGTGCGGTCTCGGGACTGTTGACCACCGGGACGTCGTACGCGTCGGCGAACTTCGTCGTGTAGAGGCTGCGGCTGGTCGCGAGACACCGGTCCACGACGAGATCCAGGTCCGCGAACTCCTCGGGGGCCTCCGAGAGCCCGAACTGCTGTTTCCTGACGTCGATCTTCTCGACGTCGTGGTCCCGGTCGCGCAGTTCCCCGAGGAGCAACTTCTCGTCTCGCCTGATCCGCGAGTAGAGGACGCCGATCTTCATGCTGTCCTCCCGGGCGACCGGCGCGGCACTGGACTGCGGCGCCGCTCGCACCTGGCGCCCCGTGCCCAACCCGCTCCGGTCGCGACCATCCTACTCACCCCAGTCCTCTTCGAGTTCGGGCGCCGTATCCAGGTCGACGGGCTCTGTCCCGATCACTTCGAGCTCGGCTCCACAGGTGGCACAGTCGACGATCTCTCCGACCTCGAGGCTGTCGTGCAGGGACACGTCCGACCCGCACTCGATGCATTCTGCCATTGTATCTCCTTCTCTCGCCCGTATCTACTTAAACCTGTCGAACCTATCAGAATAAATTTAGAACGTATACTCCACTCTAAGCGTGTTTAGAGGTGTTTTTCGAGACGTATGGAATCTGATAGTCAGATTTTTGGTATAATGTCCCCTCGCGGGGATGGTGGCCGCGGCGGGCGCGGTCCGGGGGTGTGGTCGGCGGTCGTCGCGGCGCGTGCACGCGTGGTGTGCTCAGACATAGCGTTCGACCTCCGTCTGGAGACGGTCTGTGGCGGCCTCGACGCCGCGGCGTTCGTCGGCCACCAGCACCCGGTCCGCGTCGAGTGTCCCCGCGGCGCGTTCGAGGTGTGTTTCGACGGCCTCGGGTGCGGGCCCGCCCCGCGAGTTCCGCGCAGCGACACTCTCCCTGGGGTTCAGTGCTGCCCGCACGTCCGCCTCGTCGACGTACGCGGTCAGGCCCTCCCCGAGCACGTCCCTGGCGGCCTCGTTCAGGTCGGCGACGCCGGGGTCGTCGGCGCGCTGTGCGGCCTCTGTGACCACCTCGTGGGCCGTCCGGAAGGGGACGCCCGCGGCCGAGAGCAGGTCGGCCACGCCCGTCGCCGTCGAGAAGCCCTCGCCCGCCGCGTCCGCCAGGGTGTCGGCGGGCCACTCGGCGGTGGCGACCGCACCGACGGCCACGTCCAGGGACTCGGTGACCGAGTCGATGGCCGCCCAGGCGTGCCGGCTCGCGCGCTGGAGGTCCCGGTTGTACGCGCGGGGCAGGCCCTTCAGCGTCGTCGCCAGTCCCTCCAGACCGGCGGTCGCGTCGCCGGTCCGCCCGCGCACGAGTTCCAGCGCGTCCGGGTTCTTCTTCTGGGGCATGATCGACGAGGTGGAGGCGTAGTCGTCGTCGACGTCGACGTGACCCTCGCTCGCGAAGACGACGAGGTCCTCGGCGAGCCCCGACAGCGTGAGTGCCAGCGTCGTCGCCGCCGCCGTCGTCTCGACGAGGAAGTCCCGCGCCGCCGCGGCGTCCATCGCGTTCTCGACCACGCCCTCGAACCCCAGCAACTCGGCGGTGCGCTCGCGGTCCACGTCGAAGGGCGTCCCCGCGAAGGCGGCCGCGCCCAGCGGCGACTGGTTGACCCGCTCGTAGGCGTCGAGCAACCGTGCCGTGTCCCGTGCCAGTCCCCCCTCGTAGGAGCAGACCCAGTGGGCCACTGTCGTCGGCTGGGCGGGCTGGAGGTGCGTGTAGCCCGGCATTACGGTCCCGATTTCCTCGCGGGCCACCGACAGGAGCCGTTCCCGGGCCTCGACGGTCGTCTCCAGCAACGAGAGCAGATCCGCACGGAGGCGGTAGCGGAGACACGCTGCGACCTCGTCGTTGCGCGAGCGCGCTGTGTGCATCCGCCCGCCCGCGGGCCCGACGCGCTCGACGACGGCCGTCTCGATGGCCTCGTGAACGTCCTCGCCCCCGGGCAGGGCACCGTGTCCCGCCGCCTCCACGTCGTCGAGCGCAGCGAGGATGGCGCCCGCGTCCTCCCGGGAGAGGATGTCCTGTTCGGCGAGCGTCACGACGTGGGCGCGGTCGACGGCCAGGTCGGCCGCGAAGAGGCGCTCGTCTGCGGCCAGCGAGGAGAGAAAGTCCCGCGCGGGGCCGCCGGCGAAACGCTCGCGGCGGACGACACCGTCGTCGCTTTCGGTCGTCCCGTTCGCACCCCCGGAACTGGTGTCGCTGTCGGCGTCGGGCTCGGTCCCGTCGGAACTGTTCTCTCCAGTCATGGTCTCACTCCTCTGTCCGTGCGTTCTCGATGGCTCTGCTCGCCAGCCGCGACTGGAAGCCGTGGTACTTGGCGACGCCGGTGGCGTCCTCCTGTGTGATCGCGCCGGTGACGTCCTCCTCGTCGAAGGACGCCGCCGACTCGCTGTAGACTGCGTACTCGCTCTCGCGGGCCACCGGCCGGCAGTGTCCCCCCTCCAGTTTCACCGTGACGGTCCCGGTGGTCCGCTCGTTCGTGGCGTCGATGAACCCCTCGAGTGCGTCGACGAAGGGAGCGTCGATCAGCCCCTGGTACCCCTTCAGCGCCCACTGCTGGTCGACCTGCTGTTTGAACGCCCGCTCCTCCTGGCTCAAGACGAGTTGCTCGAGCGCCTCGTGGGCCGTCAGCAGGACGGTCGCGGCGGGGTGTTCGTAGTTCTCCCGCACCTTCAGCCCGAGCATCCGGTCTTCCATCATGTCGGTCCGACCGACGCCGTGGGCGCCGGCGCGCTCGTTGAGCCGCTCGACCAGTTCGACGGAGGCCACCGACTCTCCGTCGAGAGACACGGGTGTCCCCGCCTCGAAGGTTATCTCGACGAGTTCGGGCGCCTTGCCGCTGGGATCGGTGGTCCAGTCGTAGATGTCGTCCGCGGGAACCGTGGCGGGATCCTCGAGTTCCGAGCCCTCGATGGAGCGACTCCAGAGGTTCGTGTCGATGCTGTACCGCCCCTCTTCGCCGCCCTCCAGCGGGAGGCCGCGGTCCTCGGCGTAGCCTTTCTCCCACTCGCGGGTCAGCCCGAGTTCGCGGACCGGCGCCACGACCTCGAGCGGCGAGTCCCGCCAGACCGCCTCGAACCGGAGCTGGTCGTTGCCCTTCCCGGTACAGCCGTGGGCCAGTGCGTCACACTCCTCTTCGAGTGCCACCGCCAGGATGGCCTTGGCGATGACCGGCCGGGCGAGGGCCGTCCCGAGCGGGTAGCCCTGGTAGGTGGCGTTGGCTTTCACCGAGCGCAGACACAGTCGGGCGAACTCCTCGCGGGCGTCGACGACGTGGTGGTCGACCGCGAGCGCGGCGGCCGTCTCCTCTGCCTCGTCGAACTCCTTTGCCGGCTGGCCGACGTCGACCGTGACGCCGACCACCTCGTCGTAGCCGTACTCCTCTTCGAGCAACGGGACACAGACTGTCGTGTCGAGCCCGCCCGAGAAGGCGAGCGCGACGCGGGTTCCATCTGGCATGTGTGTGGTGTGTCGGGTGACGCGTGTCCGCCCCAGGACCCGACGGTGGGCGGCAACTGAGAACCGGTCCGAACGGCGAGGAAGTAGAGTGTCGGGCCTAACGGCCCGGTCGTCGACCTCGTCCTCGTGGGAGAAGTCGCCGGGACCCGCTGGTGAGGGCCGCGAACACGCCGGAGCCGCGGGTCCTGCGCATGTACCTGGAAAGTACTCGGAGTGGCATACAAATATCTTCCGAGACTGTTCCGGTGTGAGACGCGCTGGCGCGATTGGACGGACAGGTCTCGTGGTGGTCGATAACGGCCCACCGGTGACAGCCCGCGCTGTGACCGGGACTGCCGGCACGGCGACGACCGCGAGTGTGACCGTCTGGAGTGTCGTCTGTACCCGCGATGGATCTCGCTCTTGTCTCCGGGAGGGGCCGAGCCCGGACTGGTGACGGGACCGGGCGGTCCCGGACCTGGCGACCCGGTTCGACTCCGGTTACGTCCTCGGCGTCGTGGCCCGCCGTCTCCCTGCCCGAGCGGTCGCCAGCCATCCGATGACGGTACAGCGAAGGGCAACAGCGCGAGCACGCGACCGCGCTGGCGACCGCCGTCGAGGATCCGGCTGGGCTGGCGCTGGTCGATTCCGATGACCGTCCGGACGAACACGCCGTCTCCGAGGAGTCGACGCGAGCGCTCAGCGTCGTCGAAGCCGCCCGGACGACCGTGAACGTGGTCGGAGAGTTCGACCCCGACGTAGAGTCGAGCAGTTCCAGAACCTCCGCGAGGAGGACGAGACCCACGAGATGGGAATCGAGAACGGCCGCTACGCCGACCCGGTCGGCGGGCAGTCGACGACTTTCGAGCAGGGGGTGTGGCCGATCCCTGGACGGCCGGTCGGGTACCGGGACACGATCGAGGCCCACGAGGACCGGTTCCTTCCCGGAGTGTTGGCGGGCGAAGACTGATGTCAGCGCTCGTTGTGAAACACAACGCCTACTACCGTGTGACGTGAGTCCCGCGGTATGAAGGTTTCAGTCGTCGTACCGACCTACTCGCCGGACCGCTACGACGACCTCTGTGAGTGTGTCGACGCCCTCCTCTCACAGACCTACGACGATGTCGAGATTGTAGTAATCGTCGACGGGAACGACACCGTATACGAGGGTATCCGAGAGGATTACGGGGACTACGACGAGGTTGTCATTTACGCCAGCCGGGACGACGCCGGCCCCCTCAGCCGCGGGAACATGGGTGTGATTCAGGCCTCCGGCGACCTCGTCGCGCTCACCGACGATGACGCGCTTCCGTCAGATGACTGGGTCGAGACACTGGTCGACACATACGACCGTCACGACGCAATCGCCGTCGGCGGGCGGATCGAGCCCGAGTGGGTCGCCGGTAGGGCCGAGTACATCCCCGAGGAATTCTACTTTCTCATCGGCGCCACCCATCGGGGATTTCCCGACGAGGAACAGGAAGTCCGGAACACGTTCGGGGCGAACCTCGCGTTCGAGCGCGACGTCTTCCTCAAACTCGGCGGTTTCAAGTTGGGGGGCATCGACCCGAGCCAGGTGCAGGGTCGCGAGACGGA
The DNA here is from genome assembly GCA_964471665.1 of uncultured Halobacteriales archaeon. Lineage (GTDB taxonomy): Archaea > Halobacteriota > Halobacteria > Halobacteriales > Haloarculaceae > SW-9-67-25. Next base: position 23,211 of record CAYYHG010000022.1, read on the forward strand.
ACTCTGTGCGCGGATGCGCCAGACCTACGGTCGAGGCGTGATCTACAACCCCGACGCCGTCGTCTCGCACAAGATCTACGACTACCGGATCGAGCCTCGCTGGCTGCTCCGCCGGGCGTTCTGGCAGGGATACTCCAAGCGTGCGATGGAACATCTCGTCCCGGAGGCGTCCGACGAGGAGTCCGACCAGCTCAGGAAGCTCCTGTTCGAGTTCATTCCTGGTCGCGTGTGGGGACTGCTGACGGGCCCGACCCGGACGAAAGCCGTACAGCTGGTGACGCTACTCGTCTTGTTGTTCGTGACGGGAATCGGATACGGGTACGGAACGCTGCGATGGCGGTAGCCACTCGAGGCCGGTCTGTCGGGCTTCCAGTGCTTTCATAACCGTCGGGACGTCACCTCGGGCATGACCGAACGACGCGTGAGTGTCGCGGAGCCTGTTTTGGGTGCCGAAGAGTATGAAAACGTTGAACAGGTTCTCGACTCCGGACAATTCCTTCAGGGTCCAATGGTCCGGGAATTCGAACACAAGTGGGCCGACCTCGTGGGGACTGACCACGCCGTCGCGGTCACCAACGGGACAGTCGCGATTCAACTGGCCCTCAACGCCATCGGGCTCGAACCCGGGGACGAGGTGATCGTCCCCTCGCTCACCTTCGGCTCGACGGCGACTGCGGTCGTCCACCAGGCAGGTGTCCCCGTCTTCGCCGATATCGACCGCGAGCTGTACACGCTGGACTACACCGACCTCGAACGGTGTCTCACCGATCGCACGAAAGCAGTGCTTCCGGTCCACCTCTACGGACACCCCGCGGAGATGGACGAAATCTGTGCGTTTGGCGAGGAACACGGTCTCTACGTCGTCGAGGACGCGGCACAGGCCCACGGGGCGCGGTACAGGGGCGACCGCGTCGGCTCGATCGGCGACGTCGGCTGTTTTTCTTTCTACGCGACAAAGAACATCACGACCGGTGAGGGGGGGATCGTCACGACGGACAACGAGGCAATCGCCGAGCAGATCCGGCTGTTCCGGAGCCACGCCATGCCCGACCGCGATCATCACGTCGCGCTCGGGTACAACTACAGGATGTCGGACATTCACGGCGCCTTGGGAACTGCACAGGTCGATCGGCTCCCGGAATTCAACGCGCGTCGCCGGGAGATTTCCGAGCGACTTCTCGACGCGGTGTCGGATCTGGACTGGCTCGACACCGCGACGGTTCGGGACTACGTCGACCACGCGTACTTCTGGGCGCCGATCGAAGTCGATCCCGCCGTGGCAGGGATGGACGGGAAGGGGATGCGCCGCGAACTGGACGAGCGTGGCGTCGAGACGCGCCACCGGTACGTCGACCCGCTGTACGACCAGCCAGTGTTCGAGAACCACCGCGGGTTCAACTCCGGGTTTCCGTGGTCGGCAAACGAGAACGACCACAGCTACGATCTCTGTCTTCCGAACGTCGAAGAGGTGGCCGGCAACACGCTCGGGCTCCCGAACCACCCGGGTCTTGACGAGGAAGATGTGGCGTACGTCATCGAGACAGTGCGGGAGCTTTGACCCTTGTCCATGACAGAGGACGAGGCATTTCCCGACGTCA
>CAYYHG010000023.1:0-24459 GCA_964471665.1 uncultured Halobacteriales archaeon
GCGGGCAGCGCACCGAGGGCAGCTCCGAACGCACCCCCGGCCAGCGCGGTGATGAACAGTACGATGAACGCCTCGACCTCCATTCCGATGACCGGAACCTGGAGTAGTATCCCCGCCATCGTCACTCTTCTTCGGCCCAGTCCAGCGAGCGTTCGACGGCGTCGTCCCACCGGCGGTACATCTCGTTTGCCTCCTCGTCGTCCATCTCCGGTTCGAACTCCTCGTCGACCTGCCAGTTCGAGCGGAGTCTGTTGATGTTGTCCCAGTAGCCGACAGCGAGGCCGGCGGCGTATGCCGAACCCAGCGCAGTCGTCTCGTCGACGACCGGGCGGACGATGTCGGTCTGGATGATGTCAGACTGGAGCTGACAGAGGAAGTTGTTCTTGACTGCCCCACCGTCGACCCGGAGCGACGTGGTCTCGATGCCCGAATCGGCCTCCATGGCCTCGGCGACGTCGCGGGTCTGGTAGGCGATCGATTCCAGGGTCGCCCGGACGAGGTGCTCGCGACGGGTGCCGCGTGTCATCCCGACAATAGTCCCGCGTGCGCGACCGTCCCAGTAAGGGACACCCAGCCCGGTGAAGGCCGGGACCATGTAGACGCCGTCCGTCGACTCGATCGAGCGTGCCAGTTGTGCGGTTTCGGCGGCATTGTCGATGAGCGAGACGTCCTCGAGCCACTCGATGGCCGCACCCGCGATGAAGATCGACCCCTCGAGGGCGTAGTGGACGGGCTCGTCCGAGAGCTGGAAGCCGATCGTCGTCAACAGCCCGTTCTCGGACTCGACGGCCTCCTCTCCGGTGTTCATCAGGTAGAACGCCCCGGTCCCGTAGGTGTTCTTGGCGTCGCCCTCGTCGAAACAGGTCTGGCCGAACAGCGCGGCCTGCTGGTCCCCGAGCGCGCCTGCGACGGGCACTTCCGCACCCAGGAACCCGTCGGCGTCGGTCGACCCGTAGGTCTCCTCGTCGCTGGAGGGGCGGACTTCGGGCACCATCTCCTCCGGGACGTTGAACTCCTCTAGGAGTTCGTGGTCCCAGGCCAGGTCGTGGATGTTGTACAGCATCGTCCGGGAGGCGTTCGACACCTCGGTGATGTGGTTCCCGGTGAGCTTGTAGATGAGCCAGGAGTCGATCGTCCCCATCAACAGCTCGCCGCTCTCGGCGCGGTCCCGGACGTCCTCGGGGCGGATCCGCTGGAGCTTGATCGGGTCCGCGTTGTCGAGGATCCACTCGGTTTTCGTCGCCGAGAAGTAGGCGTCACACTCCAGGCCGGTCTTGCCGCGGATCCACTCGACCTTGTCTTCTTCCTGGATTTCCTCGACCCGGTCGGTGGTCCGGCGGTCCTGCCAGACCAGGGCGTTGTAGACCGGCTTGCCAGTCTCGACGTCCCAGATGATGGTCGTCTCGCGCTGGTTGGTGATCCCGAGCGCCTCCAGTTGCTCCGGATCGACGCCGGCGTCGTCGAGTGCCCGTGTGACGACTGTCTTCGTGTTCTCCCAGATTTCCATGGGGTCGTGCTCGACCCACCCGGGTTCGGGATAGATCTGTTCGTGTTTCTCGTATGCGTTCGCGACGACCCCCCCGCTGTGGTCGAATACCATGAAGCGGGTGCCGGTCGTCCCTTGATCGATCGCGCCGACGTATGTGTCTGCCATTCTGTGTGTCCTCCGGCCGGCGACAAATTTACCGTAATTGCCACCGTGAGCGTAAACAATATAGGCAACCGGTATAAAGGTTACTATCGGGACGGCAGCGTCAATAAAGATCCCCGTCTGCGGCCGGGCACCGGAGTGGCGTTCCCGCCGATCACCCCGTTTCCGTCCGGCCGGACCGCGACGGATCCGGCGGAAACTCCCGGTTGAACGCCCGTCACGTCCGATCAGCAGGACACGTTTCCGTTTCCCGGCTTCTGTCCGGAGCTGGGGCACGATCCATCATTATCAGTTCACGGATTTACTGTAATCTGGTAGCTGTCGATAAAATAAAGTGGGTGGGTTCGAAATGGGCACGGGAACAGATGGCGTCCGTACCACACATCGCCGTCATCGGGGGTGGTTCGACCGGGATCGGAATCGCCCGGGACCTCTCGATGCGCGGCCTCGACGTGACGCTCGTCGAACAGGGGAACCTCACACACGGGACGACGGGCCGGATGCACGGACTGCTCCACAGCGGCGGCCGGTACGCCGTCGCCGACCAGGCCAGTGCCACGGAGTGTATCGAGGAGAACCGCGTTCTCAGGGACATCGCCAGCCACTGCGTCGAGATGACGGGCGGGCTGTTCGTCAAGCGCCCCGAGGACTCCGAGGAGTACTTCACGGAGAAACTCCGTGGCTGTGAGGAGTGTGACATTCCCGCGGAGGTCGTCTCCCGGGAGGAGGCCCGCGCAATGGAGCCACATCTGGCGACAGACATCGACAAGGCAATCACCGTCCCGGACGGCGCGGTCGACCCGTTCCGCCTGGTGGTCGCGAACGCCGCCGGCGCACAGGAACACGGCGCGCGCATCGAGACACACTCGACGGTGACGGACCTGCTCGTCGAGGACGGCGAGGTGGTCGGCGTCGAGGTCGAACACGACTCCGGCTCCGGCAAGCGCGTCCACGGTGTCGAGGGCGGGACCGAGGAGATCCGGGCCGACTACGTGGTCAACGCGACGGGCGCGTGGGCCGGCCGTATCGGCGACATGGCCGGCGTCGACATCGAGGTCCGGCCCTCGAAGGGAGTGATGACCATCATGAACGTCAGGCAGGTCGACACCGTCATAAACCGGTGTCGGCCCAAGGGTGACGCCGACATCATCGTCCCCCACGAGACGACCGCGATCCTGGGCACGACCGACGAGGAGGTCGGCGACCCCGAGGACTACCCCGAAGAGCAGTGGGAGGTCGACCTGATGATCGACACGCTCTCGGAACTGGTCCCGATGCTGGAGGAGGCCCGGACGATCCGCTCGTTCTGGGGCGTCCGGCCGCTCTACGAACCGCCCGAGGTCGGCAGCGACGACCCGACGGACATCACCCGCGACTACTTCCTGCTCGACCACGAGGAACGCGACGGCCTCCCGGGGATGACGAGCATCGTCGGCGGGAAATTCACCACCTACCGGATGATGGGCGAGGAGATCAGCGACCACGTCTGTGCGCAGTTCGGGATCGACGCCGACTGCCGGACGGCCGACGTCCCGCTCCCGGGTAGCGAAGACTTCTCCGTGCTCCGGGATTACATGGACGAGTTCGGCCTGCGCTCGCCGATCGGCCGCCGGAGTGTCGAACGCCTCGGCTCCCGGGCCGACGACGTGCTCACGACCGACGGCCCGAACCCGACGGTGTGCGAGTGCGAGGCGGTCACGCGCGCGGAGGTTCAGGACGCCATCACCCAGTCGGGATCGGATCTGAACGCCGTCCGCATCCGGACGCGCGCCTCGATGGGCAACTGCCAGGGCGGTCTCTGCTGTCACCGGCTGGCGAGCGAACTGCACGGCGACTACGACGAGGCGACCGCCCGGCAGGCCTGGGACGAACTCCTCCAGGAACGCTGGAAGGGTCAGCGCCACGCCCTCTGGGGCGAGCAACTCTCCCAGGCCATGCTGAACTACGCGCTGCACGCGACCACCCAGAACCGCGACAACGACCCGGCCGACGGCGATCCGGTCGAGTTCGACGCCTTCGACAGCGGCCCCGCCCGCGGAGTCGAACCGGGCGAGGGCGAGACTGGCACCGGCGTCGCAACCGACGGAGGTGACCGCGGTGGCGATTGAGTCCGACGTGCTGGTGATCGGGGGCGGTCTCGCCGGCCTCACGAGCGCGCTCGCGGCGGCACAGGCGGACGCAGACGTCCGGTTGGTCTCCTACAAGCAGAGCACCCTCCGGAACGCGTCCGGCCTCGTCGACCTTCTCGGGTACACGCACGGGGGCGAACTCGTGGCCGATCCCTACGGCGCCATCCCGGAACTGCCCGCCGACCACCCCTACCGGACCGTCGGTGTGGATACGGTCAGGGACGCGATGGCGTTTTTCGACGAGCACGCGTCCGAGTACCGCGGTTCGCACACGGACGCGAACGCCCTCCTGCCGACCCACGGCGGGACGATCAAGCCGACCGCCCGGTATCCCGCGGGGGCGAGGGCCGGCCTCGCCAGCGACGGCCGCGACGCCCTGCTGGTCGGCTTCGAGGCCATGGTGGATTTCGACGCCCCACACGCCGCAGCACACCTGGACGCGACCGGCGTTCCCTTCGACGTCCGCGGCGTCACGATCAGCTTTCCCGGCGACCTGCGCGCCGACGCGAAGATCACGCGCTACGCCAAGCTCCTCGACACGAACGACACGGTTCCCGTCAGGGGACGGGACCGGCCGGTCCGGGACGCCCTGGCCGAGCGCGTGAACACCGAACTCGACGGGGAAGACCGGCTCGGGTTCCCCGCCGTCCTCGGGGATTCCGAGCCGGCGGCCGTCCGGGACGCACTGGCCGAGCGCCTCGGCGCGGACGTCTTCGAGGTGCCGATGGGGCCACCCTCGCTGCCGGGACTCAGGCTCGAGGACGCCCTGTTTGCCGCCCTGGACGAGGCCGGCGCGAGCATCGAGACCGGCAACCCCGTCGTCGACTACGAGGGCGAGGAGCGCGTCGAGCGGGTGTTCGTCGAGAAAAACGGTGCCCACATCCCAAACAGCGCCGACCAGTGCGTTCTCGCGACGGGCGGACTGGTCGGGAAAGGCGTCGAATCCGACCGCGAGCGCGTCTACGAACCGGTCTTTGGCTGTCACGTCCCCCACCCCGGGGACCGCTACGACTGGTTCGAGGGCGAGGCGTTCGGCGACCACTCGTTTGCCCGCTTTGGCCTGGCGACCGACGGTGACCTCCGGCCGAGAAACGGCGAGGGCGACCCCGAGTTCGACAACCTCCGGGCCGCGGGGGCGGTGCTGGGCGGGTACGACTTTGCCGCAGAGAAATCCGGAAGCGGCGTCTCGATAGCGACCGGGTACGCCGCCGGACGGGCCGCAGCACAGGAGACAACATGAGTGACGCGTCCGACGACTTCGATCCAGCCGCACCGACCACGACCGACGAGTTCGAGCCAGCGACACCGAACACCGGCGAGGAGTTCGAACCGGTCGACGTGTTTCCGGACAGCGACGACTTCGACCTGCGTCCGGGTGCGGACTCCTGCTACAAGTGCTCGACGTGTGATACGAACTGTCCGGTCGCGGAGGTCGACGACGACTTCCCCGGGCCGAAGTTCCAGGGGCCCGAGCAGTGGCGCCTCAAACAGAACGACGACGACCACAGCGTCGACGAGTCGGTGATGAAGTGCTCGAACTGTATGCGGTGTGACAACGCCTGTCCCGCCGGCGTGCCGCTGTCACAGATGCACAACACCGCACGCGGGGAGTACGTCTCCGAGGAGATGTCGAAGACGTCGGTGGCATACTGGCGCAACCGACTGCTCGCGAACTACCGGACGTCGGCGTGGCTTGCCAGCAAGATGCCGCGGATCGCGAACGCCGCGATGAACTTCGGGCCGGCCCGGTGGCTCGTGGAGAAGACCCTCGGCGTCACGGCCGAGCGTGAGTTCCCCGCCTTTGCCACCGAGACGTTCCGGGAGTGGTACGCCGGACGCGGCGGCGCGAGCGGGTCCCGCGAGCGCGCACGAGAGCACCGCGACCGGCGCGGCGAGTCCCGGGACGCCGACAAGAAGGTGGCCTACTTCCACGGCTGTTACGCGAACTACAACACCCCGGAGGTCGGCAGGGCGATGGTCCGGGTGTTCGAGCACTTCGGGTACGAGGTCGCGGTGCCCGAGCAGGGCTGTTCGGGCACGCCGATGTTCGCCAACGGGATGCTCGAGGACGCCCGCCGCCACGCCGAGGAAAACGTCGCCTCGCTGTCGGACCTGCTCGACGAGGGGTACGACACCATCGCGTCGTGTACCTCCTGTTCGATGGCGCTGCGCCAGGAGTATCCCGAACTGTTCGACATCGAGGGGATCGACGACGTGGCGGCCCACACCTTCGAGGCCGTCGAGTACCTGCGTGTCCACGAGGACCTGCGAGGCGCCCTCACAGAGGCCGAGATCGAGGGCGAACTGGCCGAAGAGTTCGCCTACCACGCCCCATGTCACGCCCGCAACCAGGGTCTCGACCGCCAGGCCGTCGAACTGTTCCGCGACCTCGACGGGGTCGGGGTCGAGGACGTCGGCGACTCGTGTTCGGGCATCTCGGGGACCTACGGGTGGAAAGCCGAGAAGTACGACACCTCGATGCAGATCGGCGACGAGATGTTCGAGCACATGGAGGCCGCCGAGGGCGAGACCGGCATGACCGAGTGTCCGACCTGTGCGATGCAGATGGAACACGGGACGGGCTACGACATCCGGCACCCGCTGGAACTCCTGGACGCCGCACTGGTCACTGGCGGTTCGTAGCGACCGGTCACTCCCCGAGCGGCGCCCCGGCCAGTGGCGTGTCGTCGTCGACGGTCTCGGCGAGTCCGAGTCGCTGGACCGTCTCGCGTGCCGGACGGCCCGCCGGTCCCCAGCCCCGCCTGCGGTAGTAGGCGTCGAGCATCGCCTCGAACTCGTCGCTGTCGACGGCTTCGCCGGCCTTCGGGCCCGAGGGGAGCGGTTCCTGGAGCGACGGCGGCAGTCTGTCCTCGACCCGGGAGATCCCCTCGCGGACGTTGAACAGGCGCGTCAGCGTCCAGATCCGCTCGCCGACGGTGGCCAGGTCCCCCTCCGTCTCCAGTCCGACCGCCCCGAGCCACTCGGCACCCAGGTCCTCGAAGACCGCACCGACGAAGTCGTCGACGATCAGCGACCAGAGAACGGACCGCCGGTCCTGGGCTCTCAGGACGGTCTCGGCCGCCCGGTCGGGATCCCAGTCGCCCTCGAAGACTTCCTGTTCGACCGGCCGGGCCCGGCGGTGGCAGGCACCCCGGTCGCTGGTCGCGTAGGCCAGGGCCATGCTGTGGGCGCCGCGGGGATCGTAGGCGGGCAACTCCATTTGCTTGATCGTCGGGACGAGTTCCTCCCCGCCAAATCGGTCGGCGGCGGCGTCGACCCCACCCGCGAGCGCGTCCCCGAGCGGCGTCTCCCTGGTCGCAATGTCTTCGAGTAGCGTCCGCGCGTCCTCGGGGTCGCCAAACGAGAACGACTCGTCGACCAGTCCCCGCTCGCCCGCCTTGATCGCCCACGCGACCGCGCTGCCCGCGCTGATGAGGTCCATCCCGAGGCGGTTGCAGGTCTCGCCGAGCGCCGCGACGGCGTCGAAGTCGTCGATCCCCAGGCCGGCACCCAGTGACATCGCGGTCGCCCCGCGGGGCACGCTCTCGCCGTCCTCGGTTTCGACGCGGAACCCGCCGGGGTCGTCCTCGTCGGCGTACTCCCGCCCGGAGGCCCGCTCCTCGACGGCCTCGATCCCCACGGCGTCGGCGCCCTCGAACTGGCCGTCCTCCCAGCCACGCGTCGAGAGGACACCGGCCTCGTTGGCGAAATCGACCGACTCGACGGTCCCGCTCGTGCGCACCCACTTGCCGGTGTCGTCTTCGATGTACTCCCTGGCGTACTCCTCGCGGAGTTCCTCCAGACCGGAGGGCGCGTCGCCGCTGGCGACGACGGCCTTCAGCCGCTTTGTGCCCATCACTGCGCCCGCGCCGCCCCTGCCGGCGTGGTGGTCGCCGGCGTCCGACGCGATGGTCGCGTACGCGACGCCCTGCTCCCCGGCCGGGCCGACACACGCCACCGAGGCGTCGGGATGCGCCGCCGCGGTCGCCGCGACGTCCTCGCCCCACGTCTCGGCGGGTTCGACGGTCGCCTCGCCGTCTGCGAGACCGATCCGTACTGGCTCCCCGGCGGTTCCGGTCACGAGCAGCCCCATGTGGCCGGCGAGCGCGCCGGCGAGGGCGTCCGGGAACTCGCCGCCCGCGTAGGAGTCGAGGAAGCCACCCGTCAGTGGCGACTTCGTGACCGCGGCGTACCGCGACTCGCCGGGCACCAGCCCCGAGACCGGCCCGAGCATGAAACAGAGCACGTTCGCCGGTCCCAGCGGATCGGTCCCCGGGTCCAGTTCCTCGTAGAGATAGCGGGCCCCCAGCCCCTTCCCGCCGATGTACCGGGCGAGCCACTCCTCCGGGATCTGCACACTCTCTGTGGTCTCCGTGGAGAGGTCGACACGGAGGAGTCGGTTGGCCGTTGGAAGGGTCATCTCCGCTCGCTACGCCGCGGGCCCGCAAAAGGATTAAGACTCTTGTCCGCCCCCCGGGAAGGGCGTGTATGGGCGCAGGCGTCATCATCGCCGGCGGTCGCTCGACCAGGTTCGGCGAGCGCGACAAGGCCGTCGCGGACCTCGCGGGGACACCGATGATCCGCAGAGTCGCCGACCGGATCGGCGGCGTCGTCGACGAACTCGTCGTCAACTGCCGGGACGACCAGGTCGACGCCATCGAGACAGCACTCGAGGGCGGCGACAACGCGCCGCGGTTCGCTCCCGACGAGCGACCGGACGAGGGACCGATGGCCGGCATCGCGACCGGACTGGCAGCCGTCGAATCCGAGTACGCCCTGGTCGTCGCGTGTGACATGCCCTTTGTCGATCCCGAGTTCGCCGCGTACCTCTTCGAGCGCGCGAGCGGCCACGACGCCGCCGTGGCACGTCCCGACGAGTGGTTCCAGACGACCCAGGCGGTCTACCGCGCCGAACCGATGGTCGCGGCCTGCGAAGACGCGCTCGACCGCGGGGCGGGTCGGATCGTCGAACCCCTGTTCGACCTCGATTACGTGGTCGTCGACCGGGAGGCGGTCGAGGCCCGGACCACCATGGAGACGTTCAGGAACCTCAACACGCGCGAGGAATTCGAGGCCGCAGTCGAGCGCTTCGAGTGAGACGGGGTCGGCACTGTCACGGGACGACTGCGACCAGCGGTTCGTCGGAACGCATCTCGGCGAGGACGACCCGCGGGACGTCGGCCACCTCGTGGATCGCCGCGGCAATCTCGCGGGCCCGCTCCGCCAGAATCGCGTCGTCGACCATGTTTACCAGCGGGACGACTGTCGTCCCCTCGGGGACGCCCTTCCGGCCGCCGTCCTCGCTCGTCAGGACGGTCGCGACGTCCCGGGGCTGGATCTCTTCGCCGGGTTCCAGACCCGTGAGGTCGCTCACCCGGTCGACGCGGTGGACGCGGTCCTCGTCGAGTGGCTGTCCCACCACGTGCGCGCTCGCGATCGGAACGACCGTCTCCGCACGCGAGGGGACGCGTGGCTCGCGGTGGTTGGGAGCCTTGAATCGCCGCATCCGCGCGCCGTCGGCTTTCACCAGGACCGGCGTCTCCAGCTCCGCGAGCGCGTCGACCGTCGCGAGGTCGTACCCGCGGTAGCGGTCCTCGCGTTCCTGTTCCGGGACGACCCCGAGCGGCCACGCGTCGGCCGCCTCGACGGCGGCGACCGGATCGTCGGTGACGACCACGTCCGCGACCCAGGAGTCGAAGATGGGGATCCGGACGGTCGCGGTGACCACAGCACGGTCGAGGCGTGCCGAGAGCGTCGCCATCGTGGTCTTCTTGCCGCCGGCACCCACGACACAGGTGAGTCCACGCCGTACGGCGAGTGCCTCGGTGAGTTCCATGCGCCCGGTTCGGGCGGCCCCGACTTATACCGGTCGACGGAAGCCCCGATACTTTCAGCCGGGGCCGTCCGGCTGAGAGGTGCCAGAAGTTACGCCGACCGGTATGTATCAGTACGACTTCGCGAAGTAGGCCGTCGTCTCGGCCTCGTCGCCACAGATCGCACACTCGCCGTGGATGGGTTCGGCGTCGCGGTCGAGCGGGATCATCACGATGTCGGCGGCGACGGGTTCCTTGATCGGTTCCTCGCAGGCGGGATCGCCACACCAGCCACACTTGACGTAGCCGCCGTGCTGGCCGATGGTTCCGAGGATCTCCTCGCGGCTCCCGGCCTCGCGGATCTCTCCCTCCAGCGTCTCCTCGGCGCTGGCGTACAGTTTCCCGTAGACGGTGTCGAGGTGGTCCTCGGCTGCCTCGACGATCGCCTCGCGGTCGACGGGGACGGTCTCGCCGTCGGGCCGGTGGACCAGTGTCGCCTCGCCGTCCGCGACCTCGTTGGGACCGATCTCGATCCGCAGCGGGACGCCCTTGAGCTCCCACTCGTTGAACTTGAAGCCGGGGTTGCGGTTCTCGCGGTCGTCCAGGTTCACGCGGACGCCGGCCCCGTCGAGTTCCTCGGCGAGGTCGGCGGCGTAGCCGACCACCGTCTCTCTGTTCTCTTCCTGCCAGATGGGCACGACGACGACCTGGGTGGGCGCGACGGTCGGCGGGAGGACGAGCCCCTGGTCGTCGGAGTGGGTCATGATCAGCGCGCCCAGTGCCCGCCAGGAGATTCCCCACGAGCAGGTGTGGGCCAGCTGGTCGCGCTCCTGTTCGTCTGCGTAGGTGATGTCGAACGCCTCCGCGAAGGAGGTCCCGAGGTTGTGGCTCGTCGCTCCCTGGACGCTCTTGCCGTCGGGCATCAGCGCCTCGACGGTCGTGGTCGTCTGTGCCCCGGGGAACTTGTCGTGTGGGGGTTTCCGGCCCCGGAGGACGGGCATCGCGAGCACCTCCTCGTAGACGCGCTCGTACTGGTCGAGCCGGAGGCGCGTCTCCTCGCGGGCCGTCTCGTGGTCCCTGTGGGCGGTGTGGCCCTCCTGCCAGAGAAATTCCTTCGTGCGAAAGAAGGGCTTGGTCTCGGTGGCCTCCCACCGGACGACAGAACACCACTGGTTCAGGCGCAAGGGGAGGTCCCGGTGGGAACGCACCCACTGGCTCATGAAGGGGGCGATGATGGACTCGCTGGTCGGACGGACCGCCAGGCGCTCCTCGAGTTCCTCGTAGCCGCCCTGCGTGACCCAGGCCACTTCCGGGTCGAACCCCTCGACGACCTCCTTCTCGCGCTCGAGGACGCTCTCGGGGATGAAAAGCGGGAAGTAGGCGTTCTGGACGCCGGTGTTCTTGAACCACCCGTCGAGGTACGACTGGAGGCGTTCCCAGACCTGGTACCCCCGCGGCCGGGTGACGATGAACCCTCCCATCGGCGCGTAGTCGGCCAGTTCCGCCTTCTGGACGACCTCGGCGTACCACTCGCCGGTGGCGTGTTCTTTCGACTCGGTGATGCCGAGTTCCTGTTCAGAATCGCTCATACCCGAGTGTTCCGTCCGTTCCGTATAAACCCGCCGTCTTTTAGCCTGGCCCCCGAGGAGACGGGTATGGCACGGAGAAGCGTCCTGTTCTCGCCAGGCGACCAGCCCGACCTGATGTACAAGGCCCCGGACACGGGTGCCGACGTCGTCGTCTTCGACCTCGAAGACGCGGTCGCGCCCGGAAAGAAAGACCGAGCCCGCGAACACGTCCACGACGTCCTGCAGGACATCGACCCCGACTGTGAGGTGTGTGTCCGGGTCAACCCGGCCGGCGACGCCGCAGAGGAGGACCTGGAGACTATCCTCGCGGGGTCGCCGCGCCTCGACGGCGTGGTGCTCCCGAAAGTCGGCGACCGGGACGACGTCGAGACGCTCGAACGACTCCTCGACGCACACAGCACCCCGCTCCCGGTCCTGGCGCAGGTCGAATCCGCCGCCGGTGTGCTGGCTGCCGACCGGATCGCCCGCGCGAGTGCGATCGGCGCGGTGCTGTTCGGCGCCGAGGACCTCGCGGCCGACGTGGGCGCCACCCGCACCGCCGAGGGAACGGAAATGCTGTACGCCCGCCAGCGCGTCGTCACGGCGGCAAGCGCCGCCGGCGTGGACGCCATCGACACGCTCTGGACGGACTTCGAGGACACAGAGGGTCTCCGGGCCGACACCGAGCGCGGCATGGAGATGGGCTACGACGGGAAGATACTCATTCACCCCCGCCAGGTAGCGGTTGTCAACGACGCGTTCACTCCCAGCCCCGACCGGATCGAGTGGGCCGAGCGGGTGCTGGACGCCAGCGAGGCGGCCGCCGAGGACGGGCGTGGCGTCTTCGAGGTCGACGGCGAGATGATCGACGCGCCGCTGATCGCCCGGGCCGAGCGCGTCATCGAGCGGGCCGACGCCGCCACGGAACGCTGACGACCGGGACGGCGGTTCCGAATCCGCTACACGTCGGCGGTACGTTTTTCCGGCTACTCCGTCAGGTGTTGGCTATGTCGGACGAAGCCAACCCTTTTGAGAGTCTCCAGGAGCAGATCGACGACGCCGCGGCCTTTCTGGACGCCGAACCCGACGTCCTCGACCGCCTCAAACACCCCGAGCGCGTCCTGGAGGCAAACCTCACCGTCGAGATGGACGACGGCTCCATCGAGGTATTCAAGGCCTTCCGGTCGCAGTACAACGGCGACCGTGGCCCCTACAAGGGCGGCATCCGCTACCACCCCGGCGTCACACGCGACGAGGTGAAAGCCCTCTCGGGGTGGATGGTGTTCAAGTGTGCTGCCGTCAACATCCCCTACGGCGGCGGCAAGGGCGGTGTCGTGATCAACCCCGTCGACTACTCGATGGCCGAACTCGAACGGATCACGCGGTCGTTCGCCAAGGAGTTGCGCCCGATAATCGGCGCAGACCGGGACATTCCCGCGCCGGACGTCAACACCGGCCGGCGGGAGATGAACTGGATCAAGGACACCTACGAGACGATGGAGAACACCACAGAGCCGGGCGTCATCACCGGCAAAGCCCTCGAGAGCGGCGGCAGCGAGGGCCGCGTCGAGGCGACCGGCCGCTCGGTGACGCTGGTCGCCCGCGAGGCCTTCGCGCACCTCGGGCGGGACGTCACGGACGCGACCGTCGCCGTCCAGGGGTACGGCAACGCCGGCTCGGTGGCCGCACGGCTCATCGACGACCTGGGCGCCGACGTGGTCGCAGTCTCCGATTCCTCCGGAGCCATCTACGACGCCGACGGACTCGACACGGCGGCCGCCAAGGAGTTCAAACGGGAGACGGGCAGTGTCACCGGGTTCGAGGGGGCAACCGAGGAGTACGCCAACGAGGAGTTGCTGACCATGGACGTCGACCTCCTGGTGCCGGCGGCCCTGGAGAACGCCATCGACGGGGATCTCGCTTCCGACGTCAGCGCGGACATCATCGTGGAGGCGGCGAACGGGCCGCTGACCCCCGACGCCGACGACGTCCTGACCGAGAGAGACGTGGCGGTGTTTCCGGATATCCTCGCCAACGCCGGCGGCGTGACGGTTTCGTACTTCGAGTGGGTCCAGAACCGCCAGCGGTTCTACTGGCCCGAGTCGAAGGTCAACGACGAACTCGAGCGCGTCATCACGGACGCCTTCGACGAACTGGTCCGGGTCTACGAACGCAACGACACGCCCAACTTCCGGACGGCGATGTACGTCGTCGCCATCCGGCGGGTCCTCCAGGCTGCCGAGGAGGGGGGGATCTGGCCCTGATACTGACGGCTATAACTTCGTGAGCATAGTCGACCCCACGGGGGGTCGAAATCGCTCACGGGCTTATAGCCGTTAGTATGAGACGGATTGCTGTACCTGTGTCCCGTCTGACGGTCGATTCCCCCCGGTGAAGTTATCCGACTCTCTCTCCTAACCCTCGCATGCCCACCTACGAGCGGTCGAGTCGCGTCGTCGCTCCCTTCGAGGAGGTCTGGGAGTTTCACTCCGACGAACGGGGCCTGGTTGCGCTCACGCCGGGGTGGATGCGCCTCGAGGTCGAGTCCGTTCGCGGCCCCGACGGCGAGTCCGACCCGGACGTGCTGGAGGCCGGGTCGGTCCTCGAGTCCTCGGTCCGGCCGTTCGGGGTCGGCCCCCGCCAGTCCTGGGTGTCGGAGATCACCGCGCGCGAGCGCTCCCCGGGGTCGGCGTACTTCCGGGACGTCATGACCGACGGCCCCTTCCGGGAGTGGGTCCACACCCACACCTTCTACGCCGACGGCGGCACGACCATCGTCCGCGACCGCGTCGAGTACGAACTCCCGCTGGGTGGCGTCGGCGAGGCGCTCGGACCGCTCGCAGTGGTCGGCTTTGCACCCATGTTCCGGTACCGCCACCGGCAGACACAGACACTGCTGGAGTGACACGTCCCGCCGGGAGTGTGGCCAATGACCTTTATTATCGTCCCGGTCGTAGCGGGTGAGGCATGACAGACGTCGCAATCGTCGGTGGTGGCCCGGCAGGGCTGTCCGCCGGTCTGTTCACGGCGAAGAACGGACTCGAAACCGTCGTCTTCGACACGGACAAGACGTGGATGCACAAAGCGCATTTGTTCAATTATTTAGGAATCCGCAGTATCAGCGGTAGTGAGTTCATGGGGGTTGCACGGGGTCAGGTTGCTGACCGCGGTGTTGCTCTTCACCACGACGAAGAGGTAGCTGACATCGGGGTAACTGACGAAGGCTTCACCGTCACAACATCCGATGGGGAATACGAGAGCGACTACCTGGTGTTGGCGACGGGCGCGGACAGGGAGTTGGCCGAAGAGCTGGGGTGTGAGTTCGACGACGCCGGCACCGTCTCGGTGAACTTGAGCATGGAAACGAGCGTCGCGGACGCCTACGCAACGGGCGCGATGGTACGGGATCAGGAGTGGCAGGCCATTATCTCGGCGGGTGACGGGGGCGCGGCCGCTCTGGATATACTCAGCAAAGAAGAGGGTGAGCACTTCCACGACTTCGACGTGCCGGATGATGTACCCGACATCTGACGGCGACGATTGAACGGATTGTTTCGGTGGAAAAAGCGGTAAACGATCCCTGCCCACGTCCGTTCTCACAGTTCCCCATCTCGCGGTCAGACAGTGCTGTCTCATCAGAATGCTAATGACCAGGTAGTTCGAATCACCAGTGTTTCATGCCCTCCACGAACAGACGGACCCTTCTAGCCTCGGTAGGCACGCTCGCGGTTAGCAGTCTCGCTGGCTGTGGTTCTCTCTCGGAACAGTCGGTTCCTGCGGGAAGTCTTCGGTTCGAGAACAACCACAATCTGCCACACTCGATGCGGATCAGGGTCACCGGTGTCGGAGCTGATTCTGGTGACGGAGCTGGTGACGTTACGGGCGACGTGACCGTCCCATCCACGCAACGTGCCATCGTCGCGTCAACCACGGTCGGTCCCCGGGACAGCGAGACCTACGAGAGTGTGTTCACTGAACCTGTCTGGTACGGTATCCAGTTTGTCGTGGATGGCGAGATTCCCGAGGACAACAGAGGGACATCGGCGTTCAATCCAGCGGCTGCGGATGGTGGAACCTGGGAAATTCTTACCGGCAGAGTCTACGAGTCCGGCGAATTTTCCTGGGTCGTCAGCACGACAGACAACTCTGGGAGATTTGAGTCCTGATACGACCGATCGAACGCGAGGAGGCTCTTTTCTAAGCAAAATATTCACGAACATATTCGGGGAAATCGATTCTTCGCGTCCGTCTGAACTTCGAGACAATGTCAGACGGTACCGCGGCCGATCCGCCCCTGATGCAACGCGTCTACGATCGAATATGGTGGTTGGCGGTTGCAGCCCTGCTGTTCTGGGTCCTGGCGTATCTCGGGTGGGGATTGCTCGACTGGCTCTCGGTTCCACCGGGGGGAATCTAGATGACGTCGCCGCTGAAACCACCCGAGGGAAGCTGGTGGTCCCAATCGGTCAACAGACGCGAGACGATCTGGCTGAGTCTGAGCGGGATCTGGTCACTGTTCATCTTCGGCTGGATGAGCGGCTGGACGCGGTTCGGGGACCAGAATCCCATCGGCCAGACGTTCGAGGTTCCGCCCGAGGACTACCAGCAGAAAGTCTCCGAGTATCAAGAAACCGCCGAGGAGACCGAGGAGGGGCTGATTCCGCCGGGAGAGGACGTCTACATCGCCGGCCAGCGGTTCAACTGGCTCGGAACGCCCGTCATCCTCGAAGCCGGCCGGGAGTACAACATCCACCTGAGTTCGCTGGACGTCCAGCACGGCTTCTCTGTCCGGCCCGAGACCGTCCTCAGCAAGCACACCAACCTGCAGGTGCTTCCGGGCTACGAGTGGGTGGTCCCGATGTCGTTCGACGAACCGGAGACCTACCACGTCATCTGTAACGAGTTCTGTGGCCAGGGCCACCGGACGATGCACGGCCGGATCATCGTGACGGAACCATAGCATGTCCGTCAAAACCTTGTTCGCCAACGACTACGACGAGAACGGGTTCAGAGCCTGTTCGGTGACCGGGCTGGACATCCACCGGACGGCCGAAAACCACGTGAAAATCTTCGGCCTGACAGCCGTCATCGCGTTGCTCCTCGGCGGGTTGTTCGCCATCACGGTGGTGACGACCCGCTGGGAACTCGTTGGCTTTCTCCCACCCGGTGCGTTCTACAAACACCTCTCGGCACACGCCTGGAACCTGCTCATCTTCTGGATGGTGTTCATGGAGGTCGCTATCCTCTACGTCGGCGGCCCGATGATACTCGGGCGACGGCTCCCACTGCCGAGACTCGCCACGGGTGCCTGGGCGGGGATGGTCGTCGGCGCACTGGCCATCAACTACGCCATCCTGACTGCCGACGGCTCCTTCGGCGAGGTCGCGCCGCTGTTGACCTCGTATGCCCCCCAGCAGTCACCGCCGCTTTTCTACCTCGGCGTCGTGGTCTTCATCGTCAGCACGGTCGTCGCGGCCATTCCGTTCTTCCTCACCCTCTGGTACGAGCGACGAGAGAACCCAAACAAGTCGTTGCCGCTGGTGGCCTTTGGCGCCTTCGTAACCGCCATCATCGCGACGGAGGCACTGGTCGGCGGACTGATCACGTTCGGCGTCACCCTCCTGTGGCGGGTCGACATCATCCAGTTCATGGACGCCGCCTGGTACCGCCACTTCTACTGGACCATCGGCCACGGCAGCCAGCAGATCAACCTCGCCGCGATGGTCACCGTGTGGTATTTCCTGACCCACGTCGTCGGCGGTGCCGAAGTAGTCAGCGAGAAAGTCTCCCGGACCGCCTTCGTCCTCTATCTGTTCTTCATCAACCTCGGCGCAGCCCACCACCTCATGTCCGATCCCGTCGTCTCCTCGGGGTGGCGTCTGTTCAACACCTCGTATGCCTTCTACGGGGCTGCCTTCGCCAGCATGGTCCACGCCTTCGCCATCCCCGCCGGGATCGAAGCGGGCCGGCGCAAGCGCGGCAAGGGTGGCGGGCTACTGGGCTGGCTCACCTCCGCACCCTGGAAGAATCCAGTATTCAGCACCACCATCTTCAGTATCATCCTCTTTGGATTCCTCGGTGGCATCACCGGCGTCATCATGGGTCAGATGCAGGTCAACATGACCTGGCACAACACCTTCGCCACCGTCGGCCACTTCCACGGAACCGTCGCCGTCGGGACGACGCTGGCGTTCATGGGACTGGTCTACTTCGTCATCCGGACGATGTTCCAGCGCGGGCTGGCCTTCGGTCGTCTCGCCGCCGCCCAGCCGTACCTCTACGCCGGGACGATGGGCGTCACCGTTCTGATGATGATGTACGTCGGTCTCCTCTTTGGCGTACCCCGCCGGATCGCGCAGGTCGTCCGTGACATTCCTGGCTCGGATTTCAGCCTGATCGCCGCGGCGCCGCTGTTTGCCATCCTCGGCGTGTTCGCGCTCCTGGCCATCCTGTCCGGCGCGCTCTTCGTCGTGGTGGCTGTCGGCTCACTGCTTGCCGGCAAACCGCCAGAGAGCATGGCAGCCCGGACGGATATCGAACCGGTCGGAAGCTTCCAGGCCGACGGCGGCGTTCAGGCGGATAGCAACGGCCCGGCCGACGGCAGTGTCCAGGCTGACGGCGGCGAAGACCCAGTCCACGCATACGAGATGCGCGGGACCTTCTTTTTCGTCCTCCTCTTCATGGCGGTGTTCGTCGTCGCGTGGGCGGCGAACTGGTTTTTCCTCTCACGACTGTGGTCGATCGGTCTCTGAGGACTCCTCTACTCTCCGACAATGACACCCATCGTACCCGAACCCGAGGAGCCTGAATCATGACGACCAGTTCCACCGAACCCGAGGGACCCGAGTCACCGACCGCGTTCGTCCGCCGTGTACTCGGAGGTATGTGGCGGGATATGGTGAGCGTCTACTACGCGAACACGATGGTCTGGCGCGTCCTCAAGAGCGGCGCGTTGCTCTTTCTCGGCTTCTTCTGCTGGATCGGGGGAAATCTCACCCTCTCGTTTGTCGACCTGGAACTGTTCCGGTACGTGACAGCCTACGGGTTCGCACTGCTGTTCTGGGGACCGTTCACGCACCTGGTCGTCGTCCCGCTCGTGATCCGCCTGCGACGCACCGCGGCCCATCCGGTGACGCGGTTTTTCTCACGGAACGGGTCGAAGGCCAGCCTGACGGTATTCCTGCTACTCGTCATCGTGCTTGGGACGTTCCCACCAGGGGTGATGACGCTCCAGTTTGGCGGTGCTGCCAGCAGCGCACCCGACATCACCGGCGACCTCCAGTGTACGAAAACTGCAGAAACCGTCCACTGTCACCTGGTGAATCCTGAAGGCGTCGACAGCGTCGTCGTGCTGTCGGGCGGTGAGACGATAGAGACAGTCGAAACCGCGCCCTTCGAGTTCGATATTCCCAGAGCAGAGCTGCAGGCGGTAAATGAGCAAGAACAGTTCACTGTCGAGTTGCGCGACGAGAACGGCAACACTCAGCGACGGTTTGTCCGGCAGGTCAACCTCGTTCCAGGAGAGTGATCCTGTTTCGCCTCTGATCGTGAGCGGCTCGACCCCTCACAGCACAGGACGACTGGAGTTCGAAACCACGAGGATGCTGCTCGTGGCCATTGCGACGGCAGCAAACAGCGGATTGAGCACGCCCAGCGCCGCGAGCGGAAGCGCCACCGCGTTGTAGAGGAGTGCCCAGCCGATATTCTCCCGGATGCGGCGTCGAGTGCCCGAGGCGAGTGTGAACGCAACCGGGACATCCGAGAGGGTCCCGTCGGGAACGACGACATCAGCTGCTTCGGCTGCCCTGGCGGTGCCCGCGACTGCGACGCCGACATCGGCCCCAGCCAGGGCCGGCGCGTCGTTGGTTCCGTCCCCGACCATGGCTGTCGTCCGCTCTGTCCCCAACTGGCGAATCGTTGCGACTTTGCCATCGGGCGGAACGCCGGCGAAGACGCTGTCGACGGCGGGATGAGTCCGGAAGCGTTCGGCCGCGCTCTCGTCATCGCCGGTTAGCACGACAACGTCCTGATCAGAAAAGTTCTCCAGGACCGCCTGCCAGTCCTCGCGCTCACGGTCGCCGACGACGGCGACTGCCTTCGGCCGGTCCTCGCGTCCGATCACGACCGGCACGTGACCGTCGTCTCTCGCTGTCTCAACCGCCGCCTCCAGTCGCTCCGGGAGGGGACTACACCGGCGTTCGACCAGTTCCGGCGTCCCGACGACGACCTGATCGCCGTCGACGCGGCCGCTCACCCCGTCACCCGGGTGCCGTTCGAAATCAGTGACCGATCCGGAGGAGGCGTCGGTGTCCGCCTGTACCGTCGGCTCCTCGATACCGCCATCGGGTTCGACACCCGGGGCCGGGTCAGTGCTGTCACCGTATTCGAGAGCACCGTCGCCCTCGCTGGTGCCAGCCGAGTCGGTGGCGAAGTTGACGATGGCCGACGCGACTGGGTGAGCGGAGTGTCGTTCGACCCGGACCGCCGCTTCCAGTGTGGCCTGGTCGCCGACGAATTCACGGACTGTCATCTCGCCGGTCGTCAGCGTCCCTGTTTTGTCGAAGACGACTGTCTCGACAGACGGTGCTGACTCGAACAGCGCCCCGTTCGTGACCACGACGCCGCGCTCCAGCGCGTCGCGCAGACCACCGGCGACAGCCAGTGGCGTCGCCAGTCCCATCGCGCAGGGACAGGCCGCCACGAGCACCGTGAGTCCGGCCAGCAGTGCCTCCGCAATCTCTCCGCCAGCGAGGAGTCGCCATCCCGTCACGACGCCAGCCACGACCAGTACCAGTGGCACGAACACCGTCGCGAGTCTGTCCGCGAACCGCTGGACTGCGTGCCCCTCACTCTGGACGTTCCACAGAAGGGAGGTGATCCGGTCGAGCGTGTTCTGGGCTCTGTCTCCGATTTCGACGACCAGCGAACTGTCGGTGACGACGGCTCCGCCCACGATATCGTCACCGGGTTCTTTGGTGGTGGGCAGTGATTCGCCGGTCAGGATCGCCTCGTCAACCGCCGCGGTCCCCTCGCGGACAATCCCGTCGGCTGGAACGCGTTCTCCAGGGCGGACGAGAATCGTCTCTCCCGCAGACAGATCCTCGACCGAAACCGTCTCGATGTTCCCATCGGCGGTGCGCCGGTTTGCCTCGTGGACACGCGCTTCTGTGAGCGAAGAGAGCAGTCCCGTGGCCTGTCGTTTCAGGCGCTGTTCGTAGCAGGTCCCGGCAGTCACGACGAGCACGATAGCGATCGAGACATCGTAGTAGAGGTGGAGGCTCCCGGTCGCCAGCGCGACGCTGCTGTAGCTGTAGGATCCCAGGATCGCGACCGAGAGCAGGAGATCCATATTGGGCTGGCCGGTCGTGAGGCTGACGTACGCGCCTCGCAGGATGGGCCACCCCGTGTAGAACACGATACCAGTCGCCAGCAGCGCGATGACCACCATCGGGAAATAGAGGTTGACCGTCGTCGTCATATCGGCGGTCAGGATTCCGATGTCGATCCCCACGTACCGGGGATAGAGGAAAAACAGGTACCACGGCATGACGAGCATCGCGAGAAAAGCCCCGACAACGAGTCGAGTGACAGTAGCTTCGTCGCCCCCCGTATCGAGATCGTCGTCCCGGAATCGTGCCGTGTATCCGTATCCGCTCAGTTTCTCGGGGAGACTCGCTCTCTCGACCCGGTCGGGATCGTGGCTGACCCGCGCGGTGTCGGTCGCGTAACTCGCCTCGACCGACCCAATCCCGTCGGTGGCGTCGCCCCGTAGCGAGAGAAACGCCTCGCAGGTCGTACAGTGCATCCCATCGATCGCGAGAAACGCCTCTGTGAACCCATCCGCGTCTTCTCCATCACGAGTGACGGGTTCACTCGCACGCTCGTTGATCTCACCCTGGATATCCGACCCATCGAATCTCCGCGTTACTTCCAGGCAACCCTGACAGCAATAGGTCCCGTCTACGTTCGCTCCGGTGATTGGAGAGGAGGGTGTGGGGAGATCACACAGCGAACAGGTTTCTGTCATCTGAAAATTGTACACTCGCCTCGGGCGTGGCTAGATTCCATTGTTCGCCTTTTCGATGCTCTATTGGTAAAACGTTCTGCCGAACACTATCGTCTGTGGTTACTGGTGCTTCGATTTATAATTCCTACTATCATATTTGATATTTTCATCGAACATGTTGTCGAGAAACGATAGGTGGCACCCTCGTCTCTGTAGAATTATATGAATTTCGAACAGTACAACCGCAGGCTGAGCATTCAAGCCAAGATCGGCCTTCTCCTCGGGATCATGCTGGTAATCGCTGCCATCAACGTTGGCGCAGTATACTACCTTGTGGGCCAGACTGACACCCTGAGTAACTCTGTCAACACCGCGGGCCAACAGCGGATGTTGAGCCAGCGAATGGCCCGCTACTCCGCCCAGATTGCGACGGGAGAAAACACCGAAGAGAGTCGCACTGCCCTCGATAACGCTATGCAGAAGTACCAGTCGAACCTGGAAACGCTGGAAAGCGGCGGGACGACGAACGGAGCCACCCTGAAGCCAGCACCCGACGCAGTCCAGGAGGAACTCGACGCCGAAAAACAGGCCTGGAGTGAGTACCAGCCCCACGTCCAGACGATTCTCGACGCGAATCCGGAGTCCGAAGAATTCCGGCAATCTCTCTCGCACGTGGAGCGCAACAGTGATTCGCTCTTGACAGTAAGTGACGACCTCACTGGCGCATTCGCTCAGGTTTCATCGTCGAGAACTGGATTCATGAAACAGTTGCTCGTCGGCCTCCTGGTCGTTGACGTCATCGTATTTGCTCTCAGTATCCTCTTCGCTCGGAGGGTACTCTCGAACCCGATTCGGCAGCTCGCCGACGCAGCAGACGCACTCGCAGACGGTGAGTTCGGAGCCACCGCCCTGCAAGACGTAAGCACCGCGGATACTGGTACTGGTACTGGTACTGGTCGGAGCGGGTCGGAAAACGTCAACGACGAAGTTACGGCCATGGCCGGGTCGTTCGACGAGTTACAGACGGCTCTCCGGGGAACGTTCGACGAGCTACAGGCAGTCAGTGAGGGACTCGAGACCGGTGACCTCGACGACGACATTCGGACAGATTTGCCCGGAGTCTACGGCGAAGTGATGGACAGTCTGAATACAGGAACCGTCCAGCTACGAACGAGTTTCCGGGAGATACAGACCATCAGCGACGATCTCCAGAATGGGAAACTCGAGTACGACATAGACACGGACCGACCGGGTACGTACGGAGCCGTTCTCACTGATCTTGCAGCAGGCACGTCGCAACTCTCGGACAGTTTCGACCAGATATCCACGGCCAGCGAAGGACTGCAGACCGGGGACCTGGACCAGCAGCTCGATACCGAGTATCCAGGCGCCTACGGGGACGTGCTCGTGGATCTCGAGGGCGGGATCGGACAGTTGAGCGCGAGTATCGCGTCAGTGCAACAGATCGCAGACGACGTCGCACAGTCGAGCGAGAAAACCACGGCGAGCATCGAAGAAACCGAAACGGCGAGCGGCGAAATTGCCACGTCCGTCGAGGAGATTTCGGCCGGCGCAGATGATCAGAGCGAGCGCCTCCAGAACGTTGCCGGCGAAATGAACGACATGTCTGCCACGGTCGAAGAGATCGCTTCCTCGGCCGAAGAAGTCGCCGCGACCGCTTCGACAGCCGTCGAGCGCGGCGAAACGGGCCGCGATTCCGCAGCGGACGCCTCTGACGAACTCGCCTCGATCAAAGCACAGGCCAACGGCGCCGCCGAGCAGGTCCAGCGACTCGACGCGAAGATGGACGAAATCGGTGAGGTCGTCGAGATGATCACCGAAATCGCCGAGCAGACGAACATGCTCGCACTGAACGCGTCGATCGAGGCAGCACGAGCCGGCGAGGCTGGCGAAGGGTTCGGTGTGGTCGCCAACGAAATCAAGGGGCTCGCCGAGGAAGCCGCGGACGCGACGACGACGATCGAGGCGCGAATCGAGGATGTCCAGGCGACAACCGATTCGACCGTCGATGAAATAGACGACATGCGAGCAACTGTCGAGTCCGGGGCCGAGACAATCGAAGAGTCGGTCGAGATGTTCGACGACATTGCGAACGCAGTCCAGGAGGCCGAAGGCGGCATTCGAGAGATCAGTGACGCGACCGACGACCAGGCAGCCTCGTCGGAAGAAGTTGTCTCGATGGTGGATGAAATTTCCAGCGTGAGCCAACAGACTGCCAGTGAAGCAAGTAACGTGTCTGCCGCGACCGAAGAGCAGGCTGCCTCCCTGTCGGAAGCAACAAAAGCCCTCCAGGAGATGGCAACCCTCGCAGATAGACTGAACGACCAGGCGGCAACGTTCGAGGTCGGAACGACCGGTGGGCACTCACAGTCAGCCACCACAGGCAGTCGGTCAGCACCAGCGGTGAGCGACGGGGGCAATATCGATGAAACCGACGGGGAGTCTGATCGCTACCAGTGAGCTACTCACCAACCCCAATCTCTTCCCAGACACCGTACCGCTCGCGCTGGACCAGCGGCACGAGCGCACCCTGGACGACGAAAGGGACGGCCGTCGCCGGCAGCGTTCCGGCGACGAGCGCGTCGGCCAGGACCCCCTTGAGTTGCCGCCACCGGCACCGGAGCAGTCGGGCGTCCGCCAGCGAAGCCACCTCGACGAGCGCTCCGGCAGCCGGCGAGGCTGTCACACCCGCCAGTGGCAAGCCGAACCACAGCGTCAGGAACGCGGTTGTCCTCCCGCGTTCCCGGCGATAGACCACCTCGGTCGAGAGGTAGTCGAGACCGGCGACGACCACGGAGAACCCACCGGCGTTGCCGTCCGCTTCCCACCGGACCGGGAGGGTCGCGGGGAGCGTCCCCGCACAGACGGCAGCCAGCGCGCGGTCGGTCCCGCCCCATCGCGCCCGGTAGCAGCCGTACCGTCCACCACCCCGTCGGCGGGCCAGGATGGCTCGTTCGGCCATGCCTGGACTGCTCGCGGCTTCGCGTAAAAACGCGGGCCTCGGACCGACTCTGCCGGAGCGTCGAACACGTGACAAAGTAGTAACTGAATCGCACCCGAACACACACGACCGTCAGTACGAGTGTTCGGCGCGAGCGCACCGACGACGGACACCACGTAGCAGCTCCAGATTGACATCCTCCTCCGCGTGGGCCGTGGTATTGCGCCTTATAATCCATACCTCCGGTTCGATACTCCTAGCACTACAGTAGTGCTACTCACTTTCGACACCCGCTGAGAAACCAATCACCATTTTCCCGTCTTGCGATTT